>NZ_JANSJD010000018.1:0-67734 GCF_047462395.1 Synechococcus sp. H55.7 | reverse complement strand
GGTGGGGTGACCCGCCGGTAACCTAGCTCGGTGCCAGGCTCACCTCTGCCCCCCCACCACCCAAGGGGGGGCTAGTCTTTGCTCAACCCCGCTGTCAACGGGCCAATCCCCATCCCAAGCATTCCCGCATCACTTGGCCCAATAGATACAAAGACCCGCAAACCACAGCCGGTGGCTCCCCAACAGCTTGAGACTCCTGCATCTGAACACAAAAAGTAGACAAATCGGGCAATGCTTGTGCTGAAGCGAGATGGGGTTGCAGGGTTTGGGCCAGTTGGGCCAGTTGTTCGGGATCTGTCCCTAAGTGTCCGGCAATTGGCAAGGCGAAGAAGGAATCTCCCGGTCGCAGCAGGGTGCTGAGAATACCTTTGACATCCTTGGTGCTGAGGATACCGACATACCAGGCAAGGGATCCAGGTTGGTGCTTGTCTAGATAACGACGGAGAGCCTGGGCGGCGGGTAAGTTGTGGGCTCCATCCATCAGCAACTGGCGGCAACCAAGCTGCACCCGTTGTAAGCGCCCCGGCCAGCGGGTGATGGCAAACCCCTTTTCTACGGCGGCATCGGGGATCTGCCAGCCCTGTTGTTGTAGGGTTTCCACAACGGCAAGGGCTACCGCTGCATTGGTGAGTTGTACATCGCCGCTGAGGGGCAAGGTGAGGATCTGCCCTCGCCATCGGACGGTTTGGGGTTGCAACCATTGCAGGGGTTCAACCACCCGTAGGGGGCTTTGCAACTGCTCTGCCTTGGCTCGGATAACTGCTGTAACCTCTGGGGTTTGGGGTGCGCACACTGCTGGGATCCCTGGCTTGAGAATACCCGCCTTTTCAGAGGCAATTCGGGGCAGGCTGTTGCCCAAGCGCTGCCAATGATCCCAGCCGATGGAGGTGATGGCGGTCACCACGGGCTCGATCCCGGCATTGGTGGCATCCAGCCGACCACCCAAGCCCACTTCTATCACTGCCACGTCCACCTTTTGCCGGCGGAAGTACAGCCAAGCGGCAGCGGTGATGACCTCAAACTGGGTGGGAGAAGCCTCGCCAGGAGCATAGGTTTGTAGGCAGTCGCGCACTTGGGCCAACGCTTGGCTCCAGTCGTTGGCAGAAATGTACTCCCCGTTCAGCCAGATCCGCTCCCGCCAGTCCACCAAATGGGGAGAGGTGTAGCGACCGACGCGATAGCCCGCTGCCCACAGCACGTGGCTGACCCAGGCACAGACGGATCCCTTGCCGTTGGTGCCGGCCACGTGGATAGCCGGGATCCCGGCTTGGGGCCGACCCAGGCGCTGCAGCAGGACTTGCATGCGCTCCAGGCTGAGATCCACACCAAAATGGCCCAGCGACTCCAGAAACGCCGGCCAATCCCAGTCTGGGATCTGAGGCAGGTTTAAGGACAGATCGCTCTGGCTCAAGCCAAGACTCCGTCTCGCTAGCTAGGGGAAGTGAGGTTTGGGGATCGCTACCAGCGGCTCTAGAGGTTCACCACAAAAGCGTCGCGAATGCCCGGCTGCTTGAGTACCTCTTCTAGGATCCCATCTGGCAGGGGATCATCTAAGCTGAGCACCATTACTGCATCGCCGCGGATGATCTTGCGGCCCACCTGCATGCTGGCGATGTTGACATTGTAGGCTCCCAGCAGGGTGCCAATTCGCCCGATGATCCCGGGCATATCTCGGTGCAGGGTCATCAGCATGTTGGCGGAAGGGGGCACATTCACCGGGAACTCGTCAATCTGGGTAATCCGCACCTCTCGCTCCCCGATCAACGCCCCCGAAACGGAGCGGATCCCATTGGGGCCATGGGCAATCAACGTCAGGGATCCCGAATAATCTTTCAAGGAGGGATCTCGAGTTTCCACCACCCGAATGCCCCGTTCTTTGGCCTCGATGGAGGCGTTGACGTAGTTGACCCGTTCCCGCAGCGCCAGCGTCAAAAGCCCTTTGAGGGCGGCAATGACGATCGGCTGCCCATCTTTTTCCGCCAGATCTCCCTGCAGGCGGATCTCCAACTGGTTGACGCGATCCCCAGCCAACTGGCCAACCAAGTTGCCCAAGGTTTCGGCCAAGTCCAGGTAGGGTCTCAGGTTTTGCAACACCTCTGCCTGTAAGCCGGGGATATTCACGGCAGAGCGGGCCGGCAGCCCCAACAACACATCGCGGATCTGCTCGGCCACGTCGATAGCCACATTCACCTGGGCTTCTTCGGTGGAGGCCCCTAGGTGGGGGGTGAGCAGGACTTCCTTGCCCAAAGAAAACAGCGGAGAGTCCTTCAGCGGCTCGTTGGCAAAGACATCCAAAGCGGCTCCGGCAATTTGGCCGGATTTCAGGGCTTCGTACAGCGCCTGTTCATCCACCAAGCCGCCACGGGCACAGTTAATTAGGCGAGCAGTCGGCTTCATCATACGGAAGGTTTCGGCGTTGAACAGGTTGGTGGTTTCAGGCGTTTTGGGAATGTGCAGAGTGATGTAGTCCGATTCCTGTACCAAAGTCGTGAAGTCCACCAGGCGCACCCCCAGTTGCTCTGCCCGCTCCATGGAGAGGTAGGGGTCGTAGGCCAGCAGCTTCATCCCCATCGCCTTGGCAATCTGGGCCACGTGGGAGCCAATTCGCCCCAATCCCACAATCCCCAGGGTTTTTTTGTAGACTTCTACGCCGACAAACTCCTGCCGATTCCATTGGCCCGCTTTCAGAGAGGCATTGGCATCCGGTATGTGGCGCGAGAGGGCCATCATTAAAGCAATGGCGTGCTCGGCAGCGGCAATGGTGTTGCCCTCGGGCGAGTTGACCACCAGGATCCCGGCTTTGGTTGCGGCAGGCACATCGATGTTATCGACTCCAACACCCGCCCGCCCGATGATTTTCAAGTTCGTCCCCGCCTCGATCACCTCGCGGGTGACCCGTGTGCCGGAGCGCACCATGATGGCATCGTAGCTGGGGATAACCGCGATCAACTGCTCTGGGGTGAGCTGGGTTTGCACATCCACCTGAGCCACTTGAGAGAGGATATCGATCCCCGCCTGATCGATGGGATCTGTAACGATAACTCTGGGCATAAGCAGCGCTGGTCTTGTGGGATGGAGGGCAACAGAAGCAGAAGAACCAATTGCTGCCAGTTAAGGCGGATCCCAGCGGATAAGCCAAACCTTGATCCAACCTCAATTGGCACACTTTAATCTACCGCGAAAGTCCGCCGGTAAGGTGAAAACTCAATTCTGCAGCAAGCTGTCCGATCCCAAAAACCCATCGAGCTGCCTTGGAAGAGAGATGGGCCCGTTAAGACAGGGATCCCACCGGGGCAATATATTTCCCGTCGATGAGAAAGACGCCATTGGCAAATTGCACACAATAGGTGCCCAACAGCCGCCGCTGCAGGATCACCCCTTGTTCGTGCAAGCGGATCAAATGGGCCGGGCGCAACATCGGCATCGGGTCAGCCGTCTTTAGATAGGGCGGCATCTCCACCACCTGAACCGTCGCCCCCACCGGCAGTAACCCCTGAGCTTCAGACATAGGGAGAGTTCATGCTGCAACCATCTCTAGCTTAGCCGAGACCTAGGCCGGTGCAGGCCCGAAACCTGACCCGACCCAAACAACAGGGCGGAGCCCAGAACCCACTGGATCCCTGAGCCATTAATGTAAGATTTTTATCTTAAGTACCGAAGTTGCCAGGATAAAAAGGTAACATCTTGCTCAAGCTCCCTGGTTTTTCCCAAGAGGAAAAGCTAGCCAGCCTTTTGAGATGCTGCCAACTGTTCGTGAGTCTGCTATCATACCATGACCTCTTCCAACTGTTTTTTGTATCTTTGGATACGAAAACCTCATTTACCCGAGTAATCTAGGGGTTTTCTCGCTGTGGAGCTGTGGGCGCAGGGCTTGGCAAACCGGCCTTTGGCCCACTCGCTGGCCAGATCTTTGCCGAAATCCTATAGGAGTGTTAAGAATAGTTACATTGGTTGACTATCTTCTCAGTTTTCACAGTCGTCCTTCTTCAGCGCCGCGAAACGACCATGCTAGATCCGATTCCCCCCCCAGCCCTTGAGGAATATCTGTTGGAAACGGGTATTATCGACCGTTCTCAACTGAGTTTGGCCAAAAAGCTGCAGCATCGCCAGCAAGGGCCGTTGCTGATGATTCTTTTGGAGTTGAGTTTCATCGATCTAGAGCAGCTCAGCCGCCTTTTGGATTTGGGCCGCACCTACCCTTTTGACCATGCTGCAAACGCTGGATAGTCTTCAGCCCGACTGGCAACAGGCGCTGGCTCGGTGGTCTACTGCGGAGCAGGGATCCCTGCTGCTGAAAAGCTGTGGGGGAAAGGATCTGGGGGAGTTGCGCCGTTTTCTGCAACAGGTCTGTGCCCCTGTCCAGTCTGTTACGCTGCTGGCAGAAGGCTTAGAGGTGGTGGCCGGCCCCTTGACGCTTCAAAGCTGGGATCCGCAGACAACGGGCCATTTTGCCCACCTTTATCTGGAGCGTCCCGCCTCTACTCTGCACCTGAGTCGTTTGGCGGCGATTGTGGCTCGGTTGCGTGCTCCCGACGGCTGCCCTTGGGATCGGGCCCAAACTCCAGAGTCTCTTACTCCCTACATTCTCGAAGAGGCGTATGAGGCGGTAGCGGCCATTCGCGGCGGGGATCCGGCAGCGATTGCCGATGAGCTGGGGGATTTGTTGTTGCAGGTGGTGCTGCAGTCGCAGATCTTTGCCGAGCAGAACCACTTTGATCTGGAAGCTGTGGCGGCGCGGATTGCCGATAAGCTGATCCGTCGTCACCCCCACGTATTTGGGGAGGCTGTGCCGGCAGACCTGGCCGAGCTGCACCGCTCTTGGGAGCAGATCAAGCAAGAGGAGCAACCGGATCAAAGCCTTGGTCAAAAGCTGCTCCACTATGCTCAAAGTTTGCCCCCCCTGATGGCTGCTCTGAAGATCTCCCAAAAGGTGGTGGGAGCGGGATTTGAGTGGCCAACGGTGAAGGGGATCTGGGCCAAGATCCGCGAGGAAGAAGCCGAGCTGCGCCAAGAATTGGAAAGGGATCCCCCCGATCCGGCCCGACAGGCAGCCGAGTTGGGGGATCTGCTGTTTGCTCTGGTCGACTTGGGCCGTTGCTATGGCTTGGATGCTGCCCAAGCGCTGGCTCAGACCAACCTGCGTTTTGCCCGTCGTTTTTTGCGCATGGAAGAGCTGGCCCAGGAGCCGACAGGATCCATGCCCGGCGATGGCAAAGGCTCCATGCTCAAAGGACGCAGTCTCCAGGAATTGGAAGTTCTCTGGCAACAGGCCAAGCAAGACCATCCCTAGTTCGTCTGGGGTTGGGCCGGCTCTGAGGAGTATCCATTCACCGAACCGTGCAAATTCAAATCCGCCATTTCATCGAATACCGCTACAGTTGTCCGGTGCAACTGAAGCCCCACACTGTGCGCTTGCGACCCCGTTGCAACGGGATCCAAGCCCTCTTGGCCTTTGATCTGCAGGTGGATCCCCGCCCGGCAGGCCAATCGGAGCTGGTGGATCTGGATGGCAACGCGGCGGTTCAGCTCTGGTTTGGGGATCCCACCGAACATCTGCGCATCCAAACCCAGTCCACCGTGGTCACCCTGCGGCGCAACCCCTTTGACTATCTGCTCTTCGATTGGGCCACCCACCTTCCCATCAACTACCCCAGCACGCTGGCAGCCCAACTGCAGCCCTATCTGGCGACCCAGGCAGATGCCGGCATCCAAAGCCTGGCCTGGGAGCTCTGGGATCAGGTGCAGGGGGAGACGACGGCTTTTTTGCCGGCGCTTAACCAACGCATCTACTCCGAGTGCCGCCACATCTTGCGGGAAAAGGGGGATCCTTGGCCCGCCGGCCTGACCTGGCAGCGCAAAACCGGCGCCTGCCGTGACCTGACGCTGGTGTTTATGGAGGTCTGCCGCACCGTAGGCTTGGCCGCACGCTTTGTCAGTGGCTACCAGGTCGGTTCTTCGCAGCCGGCGGGGGAGACCACAGAGCCTGTGCATCGTCATCTGCACGCCTGGGCGGAGGTGTATCTGCCAGGGGCCGGTTGGCGAGGGTTCGATCCCACCCAAGGGCTGGCCGTGGCCGATGGCCATGTGGCTTTGGCGGCCAGCGCCTACCCCAGAGATGCCGCTCCTATCTACGGCCATTGGCTGGGCAGGGGTGTTCACAGCCACATGAGCTACACTATCCAGATCCAGGCAGAATCTTCTCCCCAAGCCCAGCTCAACTGAGCTCCATCTTGCGTGGGATCCCTTGAGGGATCTGCCGTCGCATTCCCTACTTTAGATATCTTGCAGTGAAGCCCTTTCAAAACCATGGACGAGCTCAACACCCTGATCCGGGATTTGCAAGCTGCCTTTGGCGACAGCAGCACGCCGGTGCTCTCGTTATACGCCGACATCAACCCTGCCCGTCCTGAAAACGCCCGCCTTGCCTGGGTGGGACGCATCAAGAACGCTATCAAAGAGCTGCCGGAGTTCCGGGAGGGCAAGCGGGATCCTTCTCTCTACGAGCAAATCCTTGCCCTGCTGGAACAGGAGCGCCCTTCCGCCCGCACCCTAGTTCTTTTTGCCAGCCGCAACGCTGATGGCAAGCTAGTGCTGCGTCGAATCGACCTGCAGGTGGAGCTGCCCGTAGTGGATCTGGCCCACGGGCGGGTAGAAGCCCGCTGGGGTGAGCCGTACTTGACCCCTTTGATTTTCGCCTTCGATGAATATGAGCGGGCCGGGGTGTTGCACCTGTCCGGGGCCAGGTGGCACTTCTACGAGCTCTTTTTGGGAGAACTGCGGGAGGACACGGAAGTCTTTGCCAACATCAGCGCCGACGAGTGGCGAGAACTCCAGGAGCTGGCCGGCCGCATCGAGAATGTCGTTGCCGAGCGTCGCGCCCGCAGCGGCGGCACCTTCGACAAACTCTCCCCCAAGGAGCGGGAAGCGGCCAAGGTCAGCCTCTGGATGCACAAGCTTTACGTGCGCCTGGCCCACGCCCTCGACAAAGCGGTGGATCGCCTGGGCATCGAGCGCCTGGTGCTTGTGGGCGAAGCCTGGCAGGTGTCTCACTTTGAGGGCTACCTCAACCGCGGCTTGCGCAACCGCATCGTCGCGCGGGTGGGGCATCCGACCAATTTCCACGCCCCCACACCGCAAGACATCCTCGAGCGGGTGCTGCCCGTCCTGGAGGCCGCCGAGCGCCGAGGGGAACTGGCCTTGTTGGAGCGGATTCGGGAGCAGCCCGGCGCTTGGGGCGTGGACGCGGTGCTGGAAGCTCTCCAACTGGGTCGGGTGGAAATTCTCGTCCTGCCCTGGAGGTTGGAGACTACCATCTGGCGCTGCCCAGACGGCTCGGTGGGGGGAACCCAGGAGATGGCCCGGCTCCTCTGCCCAGAGCCGCAACCGGTGGCGCTGCGGGATCAGGTCTGGGTGCTGGCCCGCGATTTTGGCGCCAAGCTGGAGTTTGTCCGTGGCGAGGCCGAAGACCGCTTGCTCCACGAATTCCAAGGAGCAGCCGCGCTGTTGCGCTGGTAGAGGCCGCGACCCAATAAGGCCGGATCCCAAGGCGAAAAATTGGGCTAGCATAGCCTAGCCAAGATCTTGAAAGTTTGCCGAGGGATCCCGTTGACCCAGTCTATTGATCTTCCCACCAGCGTTGACACCTTTTTGCAGGAGCTGGCCGCGATTCAGCAAGTTGGGCCGAAACGAGTGGCAATCCTGGGCAGTCGTCACGTGCCCATCACCCACCAGTACCTCATCGAGACCCTCAGCTATGCTTTGGCCCTCACCGGCAACCAGATCCTCACCTCTGGGGCCATTGGCACCAACCTGGCCGTGATTCGGGGGGCGATGCGGGCGGACATGAAATCGCTGACGGTGATCTTGCCGCAAAGCCTGGAGCGACAGCCGGCAGAGTCGCGGGCCAGCCTGGAGCAGGTGCTGCATTTGGTAGAGCACCCCGAAAATGACCACCTTCCCCTGGCAGAAGCTAGCCGCCTGTGCAATCTGGAGATCATCAGCAAGTGTCAGCAGTTGATCTGCTTTGTCTTTCACGACAGCGTCACGCTCCTGGATGCCTGTAAGCACGCCGAGGAGCAACACAAGTTGGTAACTCTCTTCTATTTCGATTGATGGGGCTCCTCGCTGGGTTGAGCTGGCGGCAAGGGAAAGTGTTCTTGTAGCCAGGCTTCGGCTTCTGCCGGGGTGGTGAGTTCGCCGTTGAGGGTGAGACAACGCAGTTGCTCCAAGATCGCCTGGAAAGAGCGACCTGGCCTATAGCCCAGACGACGCAGGTCATGGCCGTTGAGGAGCGGCTTGACCCAGTGCCACTCCTGCAAGTAGCGCCAGATCAGTCGCCGGGCCGGTTTGTCGGCAAGGCTGGCCAACAAAATCACCGCCGGGATCCGCAGCCCCTGCAGCCGTTGCACCACCTGGGCAGGAGACAGGGATCCAGAATTCAGTTGGGCCAGCAGGGTTTGGTAGTGGGGGAACTGGCTGAGGCGTTCGACGCCCGCTTGGGTGAGGTGGAGCTGGTTGGCTACCTGGGGCGCTTGGGGCAGTGTGAGGAGGAGAGCCTCGAGGCGCAGTTGCCAGATCTCCTGGGAGCCCAGCTCGGGATAGCGGCGGCGAAAGTGATGGGCCCAGCGGCCCACCCGCTGCAACCGCCGACACAGGGAGGGATCCCACTCCAGGTCGGGGTGAATACAGCGCAAGGCTCCCCATTCCGCCAGCCGCTCAAAAGCCTGCGGCCAATCGCGGGATTGGAAAATGTAGGCCAGCTCTTGCTTGAGGCGATCCCCGCCGACAGCATCGTGCAGGCCACTGGCCACGGCAGCGCGGATCCATTTTTCTGTGGTCGAGTCCAAGCTAAAGCCCAGGCGCACCGCAAAGCGCACTGCTCGATAGATGCGGGTGGGATCCTCGATGAAGCTGTTGGGGTGCAGGGCGCGGATGATCCCCTGCTGCAGATCCGCTTGTCCGCCGAAAAAATCCAGCACCTGTCCCCGCTGGGGGCCGTTGAGGCGCAGGGCCAGGGCGTTGATGGAAAAATCCCGCCGGTAGAGATCTTGTTGGATGGATCCCATGGCCACTTCGGGGGGCGAGGCCGGGTAGGGGTAAAACTCGGTGCGGGCACTGGCGATATCCACACAAAAGCCGCCTGGCCAGATCAAAGCCGCCGTTTGGAATTTGCCGTGGATCTCCAGCCGCGCTTCTGGGAAGTGCTGTTTGAGCGCTTGTCCCAAAATCAAGCCCCAGCCTGGGGGATCTGTCCCGGCGATAGCCAAGGGGTAAGGCCCATCCACCACCAAGTCCAGATCCAGCCGCTCCAGGTTGGGTGAGGGCGGGCGCCCCCACCGGTGCAGCAACAGATCTCGTACCGTTCCCCCGACCAGATACACCCTCAGGCCCTTTTCATCGGCGATGCGGGCGGCCTGCTCCAGCAACTGTCGATGCCGTTCCGACAGAGCCGCGAAGGTGAGATCCAGAGGGCAGGAAAGGGCAGGGGAAGCCAACTGCGGCGAGAGGGCCGGCAGCTCGTGTAGATGCCGCAACACGTCGGTGCGGGTCACGATGCCCACCAACTGGCCATCCTGGAGCACGGGCAGGCGGCCAATATCCCACTGCACCATCAACCGCTGGATCTCCGCCAGCGGCGTGTCGGGGGAGAGCGTCTTGACGTCGGTGGTCATGTAGCCCTTGACAGGGGCATGGCCAAACCCGTGGTGCAGGGCGATATCGATATCCCGCCGCGAGATCACCCCCACCAAGCGGCCTTGGGCATCCACCACCACCAGGCCAGAATGGCCATAGCGCAACAGCACCCGCTGCGCCTCGTCGATGGTGATCTCCGGTCGGATGGTGCGCACCGGGGCCGACATCAAGTCTTTGGCCGTCACCGGGGGTGGGATCCGCGCTTTGACCGCCTGGCTGAGGGCCGCCAGGACTTGGGCCGGGTCGGGCAAAGGCTGGTCGGGGCTGGCTTTCAGCGTGGCCGCCGCTGCACAGTCGTGGCCGCCGCCACCGTAGAGGGCCATCACCTGGCTCAGGCGGGCAAACTCCTGCCGTGCCCGCCCGATCAGGCTCAGCCGCTCCCCCTGCCGCGCCACCAAGAGCAGCACGTCCACCCCCGTCAGATCCATCAGCCGCATCACCAAGCCGGCCAAGCCGGGCACAAACTCCGGCAGCTCCAGCAGCCACGTTCCCAGGCGATACTCCCCCACCTGCTCTACCTGCATCTGGGCCAACCCCTGGCTGAGCAGTTCGCGCATCTGGGGGGTGAGGCCATCCCCCAAAAAGCGCCGCAACAAGACCAGGTTTACCCCCTGCTGCAACAGCCAGCTCAGGGCGGCAGCGTCGCGGGCGGTGGTTTCCGGGAAAGTCAGGGATCCGGTGTCCATGTGGATGCCCAAGGCCAGCGCCAGCCGCTCAAAAGGGCTGAGGGGGATCCCGGCAGCCTGCAGCCGCTCCACCAGCAATGTACAGGTGGATCCCACAGCCTCGATATGGCAGGTAACCTGCTGCTGCGGCCAAAAGCAATCTGTCGGGGTTTCCGGATCCTGGAGGTGGTGGTCGAAAATCTCAATCTGCGCGCCGGGGACATTCACCCAAGCGGCGGCCTTGCCCAGGCGATCCGGATCGTGGCAATCCACCACAATCCACCGCTGCACCTGGCGGGGATCCACCGAACGCAGCTCGATGAGGGGAAATTCATCCCGGTACAGGGCCAAAAACTCCTGTACCCCCGGCAGGGATCCCCCGGTCAAGGCAATGCGGGCTCCCGGGTACAGGCGCGCTGCCCCCACCGCTGCCCCCAAGGTGTCGAAGTCCGCCGCTTGATGGCACAGGATTAGATCCATGGACAGCTATGCCCGCCGCCTTCTTCCTTCCATCCTGGCCCAACCTGGGATCCCGGCCACAGGGAGAGAACTGCCGCTTGACTGCTGTGGGCCAAAAATGAATTGGCAGGGGTGCTTCAAGGACAAAGCCTTAAAGAGTGGTCAGTTCCTTTTCTTTTTCTGCCAGCAGCTCATCGATTTTCTTGATGTAGCGGTCGGTCAGTTTCTGGATATCCTCTTGCAAGCTTTTGGATTCATCTTCCGACAGCTCGCCGTTTTTCTCCCGCTTGCGCACCGAGTCGATGCCATCCCGCCGGATGTTGCGGATCGAGACCCGACCCTCTTCGGCCAGTTTGGCCACCTGTTTGCTCAGCTCTTTGCGGCGTTCTTCCGTCAGAGGGGGAATGTTGAGGCGCACCACCTTACCGTCGTTGCTGGGGGTTAAGCCCAGGTCAGAGGCGACAATAGCCCGCTCAATGGCCGCCAAGGTCGAGGGATCAAAGGGCTGGATCAAGAGAGTGCTGGAGTCTGGCGTGGTAAGGCTGGCCAAGGCCTTCAGGGGAGTGGGCACGCCGTAGTACTCCACCTGCACGCGATCCAGCAGGCTGGCATTGGCCCGCCCGGTGCGTACCGTATTAAAGGAGCGCTGTGTGGCTTGCACAGCTTTGTTCATCAACTCCTCAATCTCAGCTAGCTCCACGGCGTTTTCCTCGCTTTCAAAACAGTTTCCAGGCTTTGGCAGCCAACTCGACACCTCTACGGTCAGCCTGACCTCAATTTTACTGCTTCGTTGGGATCCGCAAGGGATCCAGATAGCGACAGCACGGCCAGATAGATCCAGTTTGCCCTAGTGCCGGCTCTTGGCTTCCCAGCAGTTGATGAGGTGAACCTCAGCCAAGCGGGATCCTTCCTACGCAAGAGATGGATCTAGAGATGGACCTATATTGCTAACGCTGGAAGAAGCTGCGACTGGATTGCTGTGGGCGGTCACACGTAAACTACATTGTTGTCCGGCTTCTCGCATTCCTCCCGACGCAAGGACTCCGTCCCGCTTCGCGACCAGCTACGCCAGAGCGCGGGGCTTCTGCGGTTTCTAGCTGAATGGGTTGCTTCAACTGCTCGCTCAACGCTGCCGGGAACTGGCTCTAGGCTCAAGCTATCTGTAGACTTGCCAGGCTAACGGAAATGCTCTTTTCTCCTCGGCAAATCTTGCCCTCATTCTTCTACCCACCCCTGCATTGGGGCCTCAAGATCCTCTTTCCCGAGGGCCTGTGGGAGCTGCCGGCAGATCCCCATGCTCGGCGGGTGGCCCTCACGTTTGACGATGGCCCTCACCCCGAGTACACCCCGGCTCTGTTGCGGGTTTTGCTGGATTTTCAGGTGCCGGCCACGTTTTTTGTCCTGGGAGAACGGGTGCAGCGCTGGCCCCACCTAGCCCGTCAGATCCGCCAGCAAGGTCACCGCATTGGCCTGCACGGCTGGCAGCATCGCTCTTTTACCCAGCTTGCCCCCGACGAACTGCGGCAGAGCCTGAAGCGCAGCCAAGCTGCCCTGGTGGCTGCCTGTGGCGGGATCCCCGGCGATTATCGGGCTGTGCGCCCGCCCAATGGCTTGTTTTGGCCGCAGACGCTTGTGGATCTGCGCCGTTGGGGCTTTTGTCCGGTGATGTGGAGCGTGGTACCCGAGGATTGGCTGACTCCACCGGTAGCGGTGGTGGTGGAGCGGGTGCTGGCCCAGGTACAGCCTGGCTCCTTGATCGTGCTGCACGATGGCGTTCAGGGGGGATCCCAAGTGGCTGAGGTGGCGCGGCAGTTGATCCCGGCTTTGAAGGAGCGGGGGTTTGAATTTGTCCACTTGCCGGATCCCTAGAAGATCTGTCAGTTGCGGAGAAAGTTAAATACAGTAGAGGCAAGAGCAAACAGGAGGGTCAGGTCATGGGTGCACGCAAGATCATCTACGGCATTTTCGGGCAACGGGCCGGCAGCGTCATCGTCGGAACTTGGAACTGGCTGTGGGGGCTCCCCGTGGACAAAGGGGGCACAGGGGCAGTGATGGTGGCGGAAGAATCCCTGCGCACCATGCAGGAAACGGTTCAGCGTCTCACCGAAGCCGTTGCCACCCAAGTGGCTGCCTATCAGCGGGCCGAGCAGAAGTACATGCAAAAGGTGCGGGAGTACCAGGCTCTGGAGAACAAAGCTCGCCTGGCCGCCCAACGGGGCGATCAAGAGGCGGCCCGCTTGGCCATGTCCCAAGCGCTGCAAATTGAGGCCATTCTCGGCCCCCTCAAAGAGAATGTGGAAACTGCCGAGCGCTATGTCAACGCGGCCAAGCAGAAGCTGGCCCGCGAAAAGGAGCGACTGGCCGCCTACAAGAGCGAGCTGAGCAACCTCAAAGACATCAACGAGGTGAACCAAGCTCTCGAGCAGATGACCCGTGTCAACAATTCCTACAACATCGACTCAGCCAAGTCGCAATTTGAGGCAGCCAAAAACGCTGTCCAGGCTCGCCAGCTCAAGGCCCGCGCCCTGAGCGAGCTTTCGGAAGATCGCAGCGAGCAAATTGCCGCTCAACTGGACGAGATGGCCATGGACGATGAGATCTCTCGCCGCTTGGCGATGCTGACGGGCCAGGGGGGCGCGCCGGCCAACCTGCCGCTGCCAGATTTGGACTTCGAGAAGCGGCTCCCTCAATAGCGGCAGCAGCTTCCCATTCTGGGGATCCCCTGTTTCCGGGTTCCTCGGCAACTGGGCCGAACATCTCCGTCTGAGCCCATGCGGTAGCCGTGCTGTACAAGGGGGAGCCTTGCCATTGAGGGTCAACGGGCTAGCGCTGATGCGCTCGTACTAGGATGATAAGGATAGGTAACCCATCTGAGGGGAGGATCCCAGCGATGTCAGCAGCACAGGGCGGGCATTCTGCCCGATTGGTTCTACGGCTGTCCAGAGCGTTATTGCTGCTCTGTGTCTGCCTCAGCCTTTTGACCAGTGCCTGCTCTGCAGGCTCCAACCTGCGGGCCTACAGGGATCCCAGCGGGGCCTTTGCCTTTGCCTATCCCAACGGTATGGTGGCGCTCAAGCTCGGGCCGGGGAAAGGGCCGGCGGTGCTGCTGCGCGACCTGGTGTACGAGACGGAGAATGTCAGCTTGATGATCGCCCCCTTTGATAAGGGAGAGACGATCGCCGACCTGGGTGGCCCGGACGAGGTGGGGCAGTTGGTGGCAGAGAAGATCATCGCTCCTGAGGGATCCGATCGCTCCGCCAAGCTGTTGGCTGCCGAAGCCTTTGAGCGGCAAGGTCAGCCCTACTACCTGTTTGAATACCAAACCGACATGGGATCCCAGCTTCGCCATGAAGTGGTGACGGTAACCGTGCGCCACCATCGCCTTTATACTCTGACGGCCTCCACCCAAGAATCCCGCTGGCCGCAGGTGCAAGCCGCTTTTAGGAATGTGGGCCGTTCTCTAAATGTTTCCTGAAGCTTTTTCTTGAGGATTTTCTCATGAAGGGGACGGGGCGGACTTGGGCAAGTTAAAGCTGGGCCTTCCAGATGGAGTTGCCTGCCGATCCCAGCCGGGAATCCGGTGCTAAAACGGTGGTGTTTTTTATAGAGGGGATCCCGCCTCTCTCCAGCCGCTTCCATGACTGTTTACGTGGTTCAGATCAGCGACCTGCATCTGTTTGCCAAGCCACACCAGCGGCTGCTGGGGGTGGACACAGAGACCTCTTTTCTGCAGGTGCAAAAGGCCATTGCCGCCTTGGATCCCTTGCCGGATGTGCTGCTGCTCACCGGGGATCTCGCCCAAGATGGCAGCGCCGCCGCCTACGCCCGTTTGCGAGAGCATCTGCAAGCTCTTCCCATCGACACCTATTGGCTGGCGGGGAACCACGATCGCCTTCATAACATGAACTCAGAGCTCCGCGCCGAGCGGGTACACGGGGAGAAAAGCTTCAGTCGAGAGAACTGGAGCTTGATTCTATTGAACTCTCTAGTGCCGGGCAAAGACAGCGGCTACCTGACGGAGCGCACTTTGCTGTGGCTGAAACAAGAATTGCAGCGGAGCAAAGCCGCCCAACACCATGTTTTGCTGGCCTTGCACCATCCTCCTTTTTCGGTGGATTCTCCCTGGCTGGACCAAAGTGCCCTGCAGCAGCCGGAGCGGCTGTTTGGGGTTTTGGACGAGTTCGACCACATTCGCCTGGTGCTCTTCGGCCACATCCACCAAGACCTGCACCGCCGCCGGCAGGGGGTCGATTACTTGGCCTGTCCTTCCACCTGCGTGCAATTTCGCCCCAAGAGCCCTCGGTTTGGCCTGGACGTGATCCCCCCGGCTTTGAGGCAGATATGGCTGGAGCAGGACGGCAGCTTCAAAACCCAGGTGCAGCGGGTGGAAGCCGCTCTGCAAACTCCTAACTTGGCCTTGAAAGGATACTAATTCCCTTCCTCTGGGATCACGGTGGGCGCCAGTCCGACCGCTTGTCCCAAACAGAAACTGGCTGCCAACAGGGCCAGCCATCCCGGCAGCACCGACAGGAGGGCCACCACGGCCATCGAGGTGTGGTTCCCCCCCTGCAAGAGGCTGTAGAGCAACATCGGCAGGGTGAGCACCCGCCCACCGCCGACGAAAAAGGTGAGCAAAAATTCGTTCCAAGAGATCAAAAAGGCAAAGGCTGCCCCAATAGCTGCTCCAGGGGCCACGAGGGGCAACGTTACCTGCCACCACACCTGCCAGGGATCCGCCCCCAAACAGCGGGCCTGGGCCTCGTAGCTGCGGTCGAAGCGGGCAAACACACTGCCCATCACCAAAGCCATGTAGGGGATGGTCGGGATCAGATGCACCAAAACCACCCCCAACAGGGTGCCTTCCAGGCGCAGGCGGATCAGCACCCCTTGGATCCCCATCAGCACAGCCAGAGGAGAGGTGATGACCGGTAACAGCAAGAGCAGGCGCAGCCAAGCAGGCAGCGGGCGGGTGCCCAAAACTCGTCCCGCCGGGATCCCCACCCCTAGGGCCAGCAGAGTGGTGAGCAGGGCAATTTGTAAGCTCTGGCCAAAGGCTGCCCTGAGCTGAGATCCCCGCTCTAGGAACTCCTGCCAGCCGGCTAGGCTCCACGCCTGCGGCAGGGCATCGGGGAAAAACCAGGCCCGCGTAAAAGCCCAGAGGCCCAGCACTCCAAAGGGCAAGGCCCAAAGGAAGGTCACCCCAACCACCCCCAAGCGGAGCAGGGATCCCTCCATCCATCCAGAGAGGCTGCAGGCGCGGCGTCCTTTCACGGCTTTCTCCCCGGCGGCTGCAAGAAGGCTCCCCTGGCCGCAAACAGCCCCGCCATCAGGCTGACCACCGCGGCCGAGATGGCCAGCAGGATCACCCCCAACGCCACCGCCTGCTGCCGCTGCTCCAAATTGATATGGGTAAAACGCTGGTAGATCAGCACCGGCAAGGTGCGGGGGTAGGTGGGCCCCAAAAGCAGCGGGATCTCAAAAGCGCTGAAGACAAAACCAAAGATGAGGATCCCGGTGGCCAGCAGCCCCGGCCTGAGCAAGGGCAGCGTTACCTGCCAAAACGCTTGCTCGGCAGAGGCCCCCAACAGGCGCGCCTGCTGCTCCAGCTCGGATCCCATTCCCCGTAGCAGCGTCAGCGCCACCAGAGCGGCAAACGGGATCTCCTTCCAGAGCCAGTAGAGCAACACCCCCACGTAGCCGCGGTCGTTCACCCAGAGCGGGAAATCCTGATCCGAGGCAATCCACCCCAGTTGGAAGGCCAGCCGCGCCAGCCAACCGCTGGGAGCCAACAACAGCCACATTCCCGCCGCCCCCACCAAATGGGGAACCGGCAACGTCAACTGGGCCAGCCAGATGGCCCACCCCCCTAGCCCCCGCAACAACAGCGCCGATCCCAACCCCAAAACCAGCGCCAACCCGGTCGCCAGCAAAGCAAGCCCCAGACTCAGCAGCAGGGATCCCCACACCTCGGCATCTCCCAGGAGCTCCCCGTATCCCTGCAGGCTCAACCCCGTCCTCCCCAAGCCGTAGAGGCCGACACTCTGGGCCAGGGCCAGCAGCAGCCCACCGCCGTAGATCAGACCTACCAGGCTCAGAGCCGGCAGCAGCGGCCCGTACTGCCCCAGCCAGCGGCTTACCTTCCTGAGCCCTCCCCAGCCATCTAAGCTATTCATACAGCCATTGATCAGCCATTCGGGAACGCTGCCTCAAAGGACGCGGACTGCCTCTTGCACTCCATGGAAAGAACTCTAGACCAGATTAACCAACGCATTGCCAAAGGCCAGGCGCGGGTGTGGACGGCCCTAGAGGCCAAAGCCAAGCTGGCCACCCTGGGCATTGAGCAGGCTTTTGAGCAGGTGGATGTGGTAACCACGGGCACCTTTGAGCCAATGGAGTCGTCAGGGGCAATCCTCAACCTGGGCCATACGGATCCGCCCATTAAGATTCGCCAAGCCTGGTTGAACGGGGTGCCCGCCTATGCCGGGTTTGGCGCCGTGGATCTCTACATCGGGGCGGCCCAGCCCAGTGAGCAAGCCGAGCACCCCTATGGGGGCGGCCATGTTATCGCCGATCTGGTGGCCGGCAAGCGGGTGCACCTGCGGGCTGTTGGCCAGGTAACCGATTGCTATCCCCGCGCCGACTACGAGTCCACCCTGACACGGGATCAGCTTAACCAGTTCTACTTGTTCAACCCCCGCAACGCCTACCAAAACTTCATTGTCGGCGTCAACGGCGGGGATCGGCCCTTGTACACCTATTTGGGCCTGCTGGAGCCGCACCTGGGCAATGCCGTCTATTCCAACCCAGGCGAGCTCTCCCCCCTCCTCAACGACCCCCTCCTGCGCCGGGTGGGGATCGGCAGCCGCATCTTTCTGGGGGGCGGCAGCGGCTACATCGCCTGGGAAGGCACCCAACACTTCCCGCGGCAAAAGCGGCTGCCCAACCATACCCCCATCGGCCCGGCGGCCACCTTGGCCCTCATTGGCGACGCCAAACAGATGCAAGCGGAATGGGTGCGAGGCTGCTACTTCCGCAACTACGGCCCCAGCCTGATGTTGGGGGTGGGGATCCCCATCCCCATCCTCTCCCCTGCCGATCTGGAGCCCATTGCTGTCCGGGATGAGGAACTGGTGGCGCCGGTGATCGACTTTTCCATTCCCCGGCGGGTGCGGCCCACCTTTGGCCTGGTGAGCTATGCCCAGCTCAAATCCGGCTACATTGTCCTCAACGGCCGCAAGGTGCGCACTGCTCCTCTGGCCAGCCTGCGCCGCTCAATGCAAGTTGCCGAGATCCTCAAACAGTGGATTGTCAGCGGCCAGTTTACTCTCACCCAGCCGGCTGCCCCTCTGCCCCTGGATCGGGAGTTTCTCGCCCAAAACCCTCATCCATAAAGGGATCCCCATCGCCAAAACCGGCCATCGGATCCCTGGTAAGGGGTTGTCTTCCAGGCAGTTGCCGCTACCATTACGCCTTAGGTGTTGCCGGTAAAGGCTCCCTGGGGGAAGGGGGCCGGTATCCGCAAGGGGGAAAGACATGTTCCGGCGTATTGCTTTTGGCTCGGCGGTGTTGGGATGGCTCCTGGCCCTGCCCGCCTTTCCCGGCCACGGGTTGGGGGAGCGGCGGGTCGTGCCCGACACCCTCTTCTACTTCGACAACCACTATTTCGATCGCTACCCCGAGGCAGTGGTGGTGGGCGTAGTCAATGGTGACACGCTGGTGGTGCAGATCGAAGGGGAACAGAAACTGCGCCTGATCCGCTTGGCCGGGATCCAGGGCCTCAGCCCGGAGGAGGATCCCTTTTACCAGCAGGCGATTGAGCTGATGCGGGAGCGTATCCTGCGCCGCACCGTCAAGCTGGAAGGGGACAAGCTGCTGCGCAACGTCGATGCCACCGGCTTGGTGGAGGCCTACGTCTGGCTGGAGGGCCAGCAGATGAACGCCATGCTGGTGCGCAACGGCCTGGCCCGCATCATCCCCTACAGCCACAACATTAAATACGACAGCTACTTCGGTGGCCTGCAAAAAAGAGCCCGCCAAGAGCGACTCGGCATCTGGAGCCGTCTCTAACGCCTTGGATAGCTCTAGACTGGGTTTACTGGGCACTCTTAGATACGTCTGCCTGCTTTGAGGGTTAAATCCACTCCAGCTTCCCGGGATCCCAACCGCTGGCTGAGGCATCTGCCTTTGGTGACCGGCCTTTTGGGCAGCGCCCTCTTGGTTATTAACCGACTGGCTTTTACGCCGGAACTGTTCGCCAGCCAGTCCCGCTCTGATGCCTTGGGGATCCTCCTCAGCGCCATTTTGATCCTGACCGGCCTGCTGTGGCAGCAGATCCAGCCCCGTCCCACCCAGGCATCCCCCCTGCAGGGGAGTTCAGGCTGCGATTGGCACCCCGACCTTTCCGAGAGCGAAAAACTGGAGCTGGCCTGGGCCTCCCACACCCTCCTTAGCACCACTGCTGCCCGCACGGTAGTGATCTGGGTGGAGGGGCGCACCCTACTGCAGCGGGGGATCCTGGCCAGCCCCGGCCAGTTGCCCTCCATCCGGCCCCAGAGCATCTTGCAGCGGGTGTTGCAGACCGGGCGGCCCGTCTATCTGGTGGACCTGAAGCTGTTCCCGGCCCGCGCCGAGTTTGAGGGCCTGCTGCCCCCCGGATCCCAGGCGGTTCTCTGCCAGCCCATCGGCCAGAAGGGATGCCTCATCTTGGGCAGCGACACCCCCCGCAGTTTCAGCCGCCAGGAGCAGGCCTGGATTGCCGCCATCGCCGACAAACTAGAAACCCTACTCGCCTAGCTCCCCTCTCCCAAAGGGAGAGGGGCTGGGGGTGAGGGCGCCTTTGGGAGAGGGGCTGGGGGTGAGGGCAGACTCCCTTTGGGAGAGGGGCTGGGGGTGGTCGCGTGAGCGGCGCGGAGCGCTTGGGCGCCTTTGGGAGAGGGGCTGGGGGTGAGGGGGAGGCTAAGCAGCGCTCTCCAGGCTCACCTGAAACACCTCGCTAAAGGCCTTCTCGACCTTGTAGCCGGAGTCGATGGTTTCCAGAGGATCCTTGCGCAGGCGGTGGCGCAAACACAGGCTGATTACCCGGCGAATATCGGCAATGGTGACCTCGCTGCGCCCCTCCAGAGCCGCCAGGGCCTTGGCCGCCCGGTTGGTGACGATATCTCCCCGCAGCCCATCCACCTCCAGAGCCGCACACACGCCGGAGATCTTCAGGCGCAACTCAGGATCCACCATCACAGTGGGCAAGAGGTGCTGGGCCTTTTCAATGCGCTCCCGCAAGTGTTGCTGGGCCTCGGCGTATTTGGCCAAGAACGCCTGGGGATCGGCGTCGAACTGGCTGCGCTCCTCCACAATCTGCACTCGCAGGGACGGATCCCGCACCGTTTCGATGCGCACGAACATACCGAAGCGATCCAGCAGTTGCGGCCGTAGCTCTCCTTCCTCCGGGTTGCCGGATCCCACCAGGACAAAGCGGGCCGGGTGGCGAATGGAAATCCCCTCCCGTTCCACCGTGTTCCAGCCAGAGGCCGCCGCATCCAGCAACACGTCTACCAGGTGGTCGTCCAGGAGGTTCACCTCGTCTACGTAAAGGATGCCGCGGTTGGCCTTGGCCAAGAGCCCCGGCTCAAAGGCCTTCACCCCCTGGGAGAGAGCCCGCTCGATATCCAAGGTGCCGCAGACCCGGTCTTCGGTGGCTCCCAGGGGCAGATCCACCATCGGTACCTGGATCCAGGTGGCTTCCAGCGTTTCTCCCGCCTGCAGGCGTTCCCACACCTGGTCGCTCATCAGATCCCGCTGCCGCGGGTGGCTGTTGAAGGGATCCCCTTTGACAACCTCGATCTGGGGCAGCAGATCTGCCAAGGCGCGGATGGTGGTGGATTTGCCCGTGCCGCGATCCCCCATGATCAGCACCCCACCGATGCGGGGATCGATGACGTTGAGGAGCAGAGCCAATTTCATCTCCTCTTGGCCGACAATGGCGGTGAACGGGAAAACCGGGCGACGTTCCAAGTTCATAGGGGCAACAACCAGCAATTCATCCCCATTATCCCAGAGGCTCCTCCCTTCTGGGCGGTTCCAGGCTGCAACAGGAACCTAAAGGCCGCTTTTGGGTCAAATGGATAAAGCAAGCTCCGGTGCCGGTCGGGGATCCCTGGCTTCTTTTGGGGAAGACTAGATAACATCGGAGCCTGCACGGTTGGCTGGGAGTGGGTTGAATCTGGGTAACAGCGAAAGCTACACCAAAAGAAAGGGGGCTCCCAAAAGCGCCGGCAACCACAGAGAGAGTTCGTTATTGGGTGGGGAGATAGCAGCGGTGTCAGGTCAAGCAAGTCGGAGACGATGGACGGCATTCTCGATGCCCAGCGTGGCCCAAAAAGGGCTGGTGGGCCTGATCTGGGTCTGCACCTGGATCCCTGTCTTGAGCATTTCCCTTGCCGTAGCCCAAACCGCCGCTACCTCTCTGGTTTTGACCGATGAACAGGTCGCCAAGTATGCCCGCATCGTTTTGGAGATGGAGCCCCACCGACAAGAGGCCCAGCAGCGCTCCCAGGCCACCGCGGATCCGACCAGCAAAGATCAAATCCGGCGGGAGTTCATTCGCACCGCCACCGAGATCATCACCCGCCACGGCATGACCGTGCCCGAATACAACCGCATCACCCTGTTGATTCGCTCCGAAGAAGGCAGAGACCTCCAACAGCGCATCGAAGCCGAAATCCTGCGCCTGCAAAGCGGGGATCCCAGCGTGAGCCCTAGCTCCAAACCCTAACCCCCCCCTTGGATCCCCTGCAGCGCTTTTGCCCGGATGTGACGGGGGACGGAAGATAGCGGTAGGCTGGAAGCGGAGGTCGGTGCTCGTCCGTAGAGAGCGGGGGGAGAGCAATGAACGAGCCTATGTCGCCGTCAGTACGGGCGGCTGTCGAGCGCATGAAGTCTCGCTTGCGCCTGACGCGCCGCTTCGGGTTCTGGTTTCAGGCGGTTCTGGGGGCAACGGCTCTGCTGCTCTGGCTGGGATTTTTAGTTGGCCAGAATACCCTCTATCGCGACGACTCGATGGGGGCCTTTATCGCCTTCTGGTTTACCCTGTTTACCCTTCTAACCCTGGCAGCCGGTCTCTTCTTTAACTGGCGCTACCTGCTCCAGGCGGAGCGCCGCTCAGTGTCTGCCGCTACCCCAAGCCAGTTGGATCTGCCCAAGCAGTTGCAATTGGTTACCTATGTCAGCCTGATCGGCGCTTTCCTCGCCCTCATCGCCATGGAGGCGCAGGTGGGAGAGCTGCTGGTGCGGCTGTTTACCCGCACGCTGAGCACCCAGACAGCAGGAGTGCTGCTATTGGCTGCCAATATCAACGTTACCTTTGCCCACTTCGTCTGCTTAGCAGGGGTGCTCTGGATTACCGGCGCCCTCGACCGCGAGCCTTGAACCCCAGCCGGCCAGTCTTAACTTTGCAAGGCAGAAAGTCAGGCCTGCGGCACAGTGGCCCGCCCTAAACTTGCCCCAGCTAAAACTGCCCCCCTGCCAGAGGAAGAGGGGCAAGCGGAAGCAGTCTCGAAGTCCGTAGTTGCCAATCGCAGATTCCGAGGGCTTCACTTAAAGCCCACCGCCGCCTGCCAAACAAAAGCCAGCAAAAAGAACAAAACAGGGATGATCGGCAGAATGTCGATCAGGGGATCGAACAACTCATAGCCTTCTGGCAAAGCCGCCAGGAGCATTATCGCAGGCATGACAACAAACCTCGACAAGAAGAAAGTGGAGTTGGAGAAACTGCTCTTTTCAGAATTGACAGGGATTTTAACATTGTCGGGCCGGAATCCCGGCTAAAGTCAAGAAATGTGAAGGAGATGGTGACCTAGAGAACTCCCATGTTGGAGAGGCCCAAGATCACTCCCGCGCCCAGCAGATGGCCGAAGCTGGCGACCCCCAGCACTTCCGGCCAGGTCATCCCCAGCACCGGCCCCGTTTCTGAGGCCGCTCCCGAAGAGGACTTGAAGATCAAGTAGGCAAGACCTGTGCAGAGAAAGATGGTTACGGCACTCAAAGGCGACCAAGAGCTGGTGTGGGCAGTCATGGCCAACGGCACAACAACGGGCATCATGGTTTTCATCCTCGGCTCAGGTTAACCGCCCCCTAGATTACCCCCATTCCGCAACTCCCAAGGGGATCCCCACATGAATTGCAACAGAGGCCGCAACAAAACCTCACACTGTGGCTTCTTCTGGCTCCATGGCCGATCTACCCCTCGCCGGGAACAGCCTGGACGGGCTGGAGTTGGCAAGAAAAATCCGGTCTGGGCGCAGATCTCTGCCGTATACTAACGAAAGTTAACAAATCCTTCTCTTCCCCCGCTTTGCAGGTGATGAACTGGCTCTTTTGCCTTGATCCATCCTCACCGTCTGCGCTGTGCACACCCAAGGATGGCTGCCGATGACTGCTGCTGCGACTCCGCAACCGGATCCCAAGCCTTTTGCGTTACCCCGTGAGCTGTTGGGGCCGCCGCCGGAATTTTGGAACCCCACCCTGTTGATGTTTTTGGCGGCGGTGGTGCTTTCGGCCTCTTGCTTTGGCGGGTACGCCTTTTGGCATTGGCCCCGCTGGCTGGTGTTTTGGCTTAACTTTGTCGCCCTCTATGTGTTGGGCACGGTGATCCACGATGCCTCTCACGGCTCGGCCCACCGCAACCGCTTTTTGAACGAGGCGCTGGGCCACGGCTCCGCCTTGTTGCAGGGCTTTGTCTATCCGGTCTTTAAGCGGGTGCACATGCAGCACCACGCCCATGTCAACCACCCCGAAGACGATCCCGATCACTATGTGTCCACGGGCGGGCCGCTGTGGCTGATCGCACCGCGCTTTTTCTATCACGAGGTGTTTTTTTTCAAGCGGCAGCTCTGGCGCAAAGGCCGCTGGGATCTGCTGGAATGGGGGCTGAGCCGACTGGTGGTGGTTCTGACGTTTGCGTTGGCCATTCACTTTGGCTACACCGACTACATCATGAACTATTGGCTGCCCCCCGCTTTTATCATGGGCTTTCTATTGGGCCTGTTTTTCGACTACCTGCCCCATCGTCCCTTTCAATCTCAAGAGCGGTGGCACAACGCCCGCGTCTATCCCGGTTGGCTGACCAACATTCTGCTGCTGGGGCAAAACTATCACCTGATCCACCATCTCTGGCCCTCGGTTCCCTGGTACAAATATCAGGCAGCCTACTGGGCGGCCAAACCTGAGCTGGACGCCCGCAACTGCCAGCAAACGCTGGGGATCTGGGAGAAGGGAGAGTTTTGGAGCTTTTTGTACGATGCGCTGATTGGCCTGCACTGGCACAAGCCCAACTCAACTCGTCCTGCTGCGCCAGCCGATCCAGAATCTACGGATCTGAGGCTTACTTAACATGGTTTTGCCCACGCTACGGATCCCTCAGTTGCTGCTGTTTGTGGAGGCAGCCGGCTTGCTGCGGGACTCCAGCCAGGCCCTGTTACAGGCTGGTCAGGCGACGGCAGATCTGCCAGAGTTGATCGCTGAAGCGCAAGCGCAGGCGGAAGCCCAATTGCAAACCCTTGGGATCCCGGCAGAGTTGCGGGCGCAGGCCCGAGGGATCCTGAGGTTGACCTCGCCGCCGCAGGTGCTGGCTTACCTGCAGGATTTGCTCGACAGGGGAGCCGGCCCGGATTTGGAAGCCTTTTTGGAGCAGGCGGGATCCGACTCTACCCTGTTGCGCTTTCCGCCGCTGTTGGTGGGGGCTGTGGCTTTGCAGGTGTTGCTGGAGCGGCTGGATTTTTCTCCGCAAGAGAGAGCTGTGTTGCAAGCCCAACGGGATCAATGGGAACAGGCCCTGGCAGAATTGGCCGCTCACCACCAGGTTTCCCCAGAGCCGCTGCGGGCGGCTGCCGAGAGGGAGCTGCGGGCTGCCTCAGCAGAAGAGCTGCTGCAACTGGGGCAGGATCTCTTTCAAGATCTCCAGGATCTTGCCGGGCCCGATTCTGAGCCGGAAGCCGAGTCTCAGGTGGAATTGGCGGGGCCGTTGCTGTTGATGATGGTGGCCGACCACCTGTTGGCCCAGACAGAGCATCCGCTCACCCCCGATCAACGGCTGGACTTACAAACCAACCGCGCCGAGGCAGAAAGCCGCTTTTTGGCCATGCAAAAGCTGGGCCGTCTTGAGAACTTGGCGGAGCAGCAGGCTTACATTCGCTCCTGGATTGACCAAACTTCTGTGCCGGATTTGCTGCGGGCTTTGGATCGCTTTTTTGCGGCGTCTGAACCCAACGCGTGAGGCCCCCGGATTGCCAGAGGTTCCGTATCCTCTATGCTGGAAGCAAAGGGATCCCGCTTGAGGCGCGAAAGTGGACTGGGGCAGCTTATTTTGGATTTTTTTGATCTTCAGCTCGCTGCAACCCCTGTTGAACCGGCGAGCGCAAGAGTTCCGGCGCTTGCTGGCCATTCGGGAGTTGGAGCAAAAGCGGGGCAGCCGCGTGATTTTGCTCATCCACCGCCAGGAGTCGATCAGTTTTTTGGGGATCCCGGTTTCCCGCTACATCAGCATCGAGGACTCGGAGCAGGTGTTGCGGGCGATCCGCCTCACCCCGCCCAATACTCCCATTGATTTGATTCTGCACACCCCTGGCGGCCTGGTGCTGGCTACTGAACAAATTGCCCGCGCCCTGATCCGGCACCCGGCCAAGGTGACGGTATTTGTGCCCCACTACGCCATGTCGGGCGGGACGATGTTGGCCCTGGCTGCCGATGAAATTGTCATGGATGCTAACGCCGTGCTGGGGCCGGTGGATCCGCAGTTGGGGGGGTATGCTGCCGCCAGCATTCTGCAGGTGGTGGCGGAAAAACCCATTGCCGAAATCGACGACCAGACCTTAATTCTGGCGGATCTGGCCCGCAAGGCGATGCAACAGGTGCAGAACTTCGTGCGGGATCTCCTGAAGGACGATGTGCCCAAGCGCAAAATTGCCCCCGAACGCATTGAGCCTCTGATCCAGTACCTGACCAGCGGTCGGGTGACCCACGACTACCCGATCACTGCTGAAGAAGCGCGGGAGCTGGGCCTGCCCATCTCCACCGAGTTGCCGCCCCAGATCTACGCCCTGATGGACTTGTACCCCCAGGCCAGCATGGGCCGTCCTTCCGTGCAGTACATTCCCACCCCCTACGATCCTCGTCCCGCTTTGCCCAAAGGGGGATCCCGCTCTGGCCTAGGGTGAACTCTTGGCGTAGACATCCATGGCTTCCAGGCGCAGCCCTTTTGCCCGCCGAAATAGCTCTTGTCCGGTGTGCAAGTGGCGTTCATCGAAGTTCAGCGGGAAATACTTCAGCTCCTCCAGAGCGTCTTCCAAGTGGTTGAGGGCATAGTAGAGGCGGGAAGCCACACCCCCAAAGCTGCTGGGATTGGGAAGGCGGCGAAAGATCTGCTGAGCTTGGGCCAGCTTCTGGCCGCACTCTTCCAGATAAGCCTCAAAGGACTCCAACAGGTCAGGGTCGAACGGATCTGCCGCCAAAGCATTTAACTGAGGCTTCAGAGAAGACAACAAGGGCCCCAAAACTCGGTTCAGGGGGGTGTAGACCTGTCGGATCCAGGCGGCGCGGGCGATGGCTTCCTGGCTGACGGTTTCGCCAGGGGATCCCGTCGGCTGAGGGCGGGGTGAGGTGTGGCTGGAGTGCAGTTGCCGATCGTAGTCGCGGCGAGATTGCGGATCCTTGAGCACCGCGTAGGCAGCGTTGATCTGGCGGATGCGCTCGGAGGTGGCCCGATCTTTTTTGGCCAGCAGGCTGTCGGGATGGTGGTACTTGACCAAACGACGGTAGGCAGACTTGATCTCTTCCGCCGTCGCCAGGACGGAAACGCCCAAGACCTCGTAGTGGGATCCGACTCCAGCTCCGCTCTCCATCATCGCTAGGCTTGCCGGCAAGAAACTCCCACATTGTACCTGCAGCCTAGAATAAAGGTGAGTTTTCCAGTGCTGCCCCATGTCTTCCTCCTCACAGGGATCCCCCCATCCTTTCAGTGCCCTCTTGGGGGCCACCATTGCCGTCAGTCTGGGCTACGGGTTCTTGCAACTGCTGCTCTCGATGGTGACCAAATTGCCGCCAATCGATGTCGAGACTGGATCGCTGGCGCGCGGGATCAGCATCCTGGTGCGTTATCTCCTGGTCGGTTCCGTTTCCCTGATCGCCTTCATGTTTGCCATGGTGGGGTTGGGGCTGGCGGCCTATTCTGTGCAATTGCTGGGAGAGCGGCTAACATCTTCTCAGCGCTGAGCCTGGGGATCCGGGCACGACCTCTGGCCGACTTAGTTTGCGTTGGGACGGCTGCCTAGCGCAACACCACCTTGGGCGAGAGCAACAAAGTCAGGGATCCCTGGCAGTGGTCAATTCGGCCTTCGGCAAAGCGCACCTGGGCCAGGCCCGCCTTTTTAAGGGTGATCGCGTGGGCATTGGCCGGGTTTAGCCCAACAGCCGCTTGCACCCACAGGCTCAGATCCGGCTGGTGACCGACCAGGGCCAAAGACGTGAGGGATCCCCGCTCTGCCTGCCAGCGCACCAGGTCGGCAAAACTGCCGCCCGGAGCCAGAGGCTCAAACACCTCCACCGCTGCGGCCAGGTTCTCGTCCAACAAGATCTCGGCGGTCTGCCGCGCCCTCACCAGGGGACTGGTGAGCAGGAGATCCCACTTCCAGCCCATGCTCTTGAGCTGGCGGGCCACCTTGCGGCAGCGCTTGCGACCTTCGTCTGTAAGGGCTCGCAAGGCATCCTCAACTTCTGGCCGGGGTTCTTCGGCTATGCCATGGCGGATGAAGTCCACAGCCAATTCCTGCCGGGCAATCTGCTTCTCAGTTGCTCCCTGAGAGTGCTCCCCACCGCGAACGCCCTCCTGTTGTTCAAGCCCAGAGATCATCGAACCCCGTCCCGTCAATGCAAACGGCACCGTCAAACTTTGCCCAGACACTCTCCCAGAATACCCTGGGGGACGCTCTCTCTACGAGGAGGGGTTGTGCAGGCGCTGGCCGACCAAAGTGCGCCCTTCCTGGGTGTAGAGCTGCCAGTAGTTCCAGTAGTTGCCAAAGACAGACTTCACATAGCCCCGCGTTTCGGCGAAGGGGATCTGCTCCACAAACACATCCGGATCTTCAAAGCCAAAGCGGCTCAGCCATCTGGCCACGTTGCCGGGGCCGCCGTTGTAGCTGGCCAGGGCCAGCAGGGTGTTGTCTTGATAGGTGCGGTGGGTGTAGTCGAAGTACCAGGATCCCAGGTAAAGATTGTCGGCGGGGTTGGTGAGGCTGTATTGGGCTAGGCCAATTTGTTGGGCAATCCAGCGCCCGGTGGCAGGCATCACCTGCATCAAGCCCAGCGCCCCTGAGGCCGAGACGATCTCCGGCTCAAAGCGGGATTCCTGCCGGATCAAGGCCGCCACCATCAGGGGATTGAGGTTAAATTGCCGTGACCAGCGGGCCAGGCCGGGCCGGGCATAGGGATCCCCGCCCCAGGAATTGTCTGGGCCGGCGTAGTAGTGCAGCGGATAGACGGCCTGCCAGAAATCTTGGCGCTGCCTCAACGTCTCCAGCAGGGGATCCGGCTCTTCGCTGAAGCGCAAAGCGGCCACCTGGTTGATACCCCGCAGGTGCTCTCCGGCACTGTTGCGCAGAATACCCGTGACAAAGCGCTCAGCCACACTCATCTGGCGGGGATCCCGTTGCAGCACGGCCATTTCCCCCTGCCAGCGTTCCCAGGCCAGTTGGCTGGCTCCCATCAAGTGCAAAGTTTGCGTGGCCTCAGAGACCCCCGGCAACGGTAGCCGCACCGGCTGAAAATCCACCTCCACCCTTTGGCGCCCGCTGTAGAAATCCCCCACCGGCCAGCCCAGTTGCACTGCCGACCGCCAGGCGTAGTAGGTGTGGGGAAACTGTTGCAGCACCTGTTGATAGGTTTGCCGCGCCGCAGCCACATCCCCCAGCCGTTCCCGCCATTTGCCCGCCCAGTAGAGCAGTTGCGCCCCCATTTCCGTATCCCGCTGGGCGGATCCGATCTGTTGGGCCAGGGCGATGGCTTGGCCGAGATTGCCCGCTTGCGCTTGACTCCAGGCAAGTGTCCAGGCGGCGTTGGCCGCGGCTTCGCTGGCCGGAAAGCGCTCCCAAAGAGCTTGCCGAGCCGCTTGGGCCGATTGCGGGCTGGCATGGCGATCGTAAAGCTGGCTGAGGCTGAGCAACGCTTCTGGAGCCTCTCTATCCGAGCCGGATCCCGCCTGGCGCAGCAGCTCGATTGCCGTCGACAGGTCGCTCAATTCTGCCAAACGGCGACGGGTGAGGGAAGCCTCTGGCCCATTGGGAAATTGAGCCAGCAGCGCTTGGTAAGCCGCTCTCGCCTGGGGAAACTCCCGCGAGATCTGGTGGCTGCGGCCCCAGCGGTAGAGATTCTGAGAGGTGGCGGGGGCACGCCCATAGGCGCGGGCAGCTTTGCCGTACTCCCGTTGTTCCCAATAGGCATCGGCCAGGATCTGCCAATCGGAAGCCGTGAGGGATCCCTCCTGAGCCTGCCGCCAGCGATCCAGCAGCGGCGTTAACCCAGGGGTTTGCGGGTGATGCAGAGCCAAATCCCGCAGCAGGTCGTAGCGGTCGGGATCCCGCTCCAGCAAATGCTGGAGGGCGCGGCCAGTCAGCGGGTGAGTGGGAAATTGCTGCCGCAACTGATCCACCTGGCCCATCCCCCAGAGGGCATAGGCGGCCACCGGGCTGTGGGGGTACTCCTGCAAAATCTTGGGCCACCAGATCCCTTGGGCTGTTGCCTTATCCTGCAACTGCTCGTAGGCTTGGGCCCTGAGCTTCCAAATTTCCTCCCGCAGAACCGGCAGGCTCTCTTCCAACCCCTGCAAACCCTGCAGGGCCAATTGCGCTTGGCCGGCCTGCAGCGCTGCGTAAGCCCGCAGAAAGGCCGTTGTGGAAGTGTGGGGCAGTTGTACCGGATCCCTGCCCTCTGGCGCCGCAGCCACCTCCACGGTTTCTGCCCAGGATGAGGTGTAAAAGCCCCAGATGGCCCCGCCCAGAGCCGCTCCTGCCGCCAGCACACCGGCAACCCATCTTGCCCAGCACCGTTTGCTGCCTGTCAGGATATCCATGCTTTGTCTCTCTGCAACCTCTGACTACGATACTCAACCCGACTGCGTTGGGTCACCTGGGATACCTGTACCGCAGGCATTGGGCCCGGCAGTCGTTTATGAGTTACTTGCCAGATTGCAGGATCCGCGGCGGACTTTCACTGCGGTACACCTTGGCCCCGACATCGCGCAGCTTTTTGTCGATGGCCTCGTAGCCGCGATCGATGTAGTGGAGCCCGTGGATCGTAGAGCAGCCTTCAGCCGCCAGGCCGGCCAACACCAAGGCTGCCCCCGCCCGCAAGTCCGTAGCCACCACCGGCGCCCCCGACAGCGACGGCACCCCCCGGATCAGGGCCACCCGGTTCTTCAAACGAATGTCCGCCCCCATGCGATTGAGCTCGGGAATGTGGTGCATGCGGTTTTCAAACACCGTCTCCTCGATGGTGCAACTGCCCTCGCTCAGGGCGGCCAAGGCCATGATCGGCGCCTGCACATCGGTGGGAAAACCCGGATAGGGCAGCGTTTGAATATCGGTCGCCTGGCAGAGCCAGCCCGAACTGAGCTGAGCCGGGGCAATGCGCAGCCGGTTGGGGCCTTCTTCTTCGACCCGCAGCCCCATGTCACGCAGCTTGGCGATCACCGCCCGCAAGTGATCGGGAATAACAGGGCCAACCGTGAGGTGAGAGCGGGTAATGGCCCCGGCAATAAGATAAGTGCTGGCCTCGATGCGGTCGGGAATAACCGTGTACTCGGTTCCATGCAAGCGGGGCACCCCCACCACCACAACCGTGTTAGTGCCAACACCGCGAATGCGCGCCCCCATCGCCTGACAAAAACGGGCCAAATCCGCCACTTCTGGCTCTTGGGCGGCATTTTCGATGACCGTTTCCCCATCCGCCAGCGTAGCGGCCATCATCAGGGTTTCAGTAGCGCCGACGCTGGGATAGTCCAGGTAGATGCGGGTTCCCACCAGCCTACGGGCATAGGCATGAACAACCCCATGTTCGATTTGCACGGTCGCCCCCAGCGCCTGCAGGCCCCGCACGTGCAGATCCACTGGACGGGAGCCAATGGCACAGCCGCCCGGCAGGGGAACTCTGGCTACCCCCAACCGCGCCAACAGGGGCCCGATGATGAAAAAGCTGGCCCGCAACTGGCTGACCAATTCATAGGGAGCTTGGGAAGTTTTGAGGGAGCTGGCATCCAGGTCGAGGGTATTGCCCACATGGGACACTTTAACCCCCAGGGTGGTCAGGATCTGCCCCATGCGTTCAATGTCCAGCAGACGCGGCACGTTGTGAATTCGGCAAGCCTCAGGAGCCAAAAGGGATCCGGCCATAATCGCCAAGGCAGAGTTTTTCGCCCCGCCAATGGGAATGTGGCCGCTCAAGGGCTGCTTGCCAGTTATCTGCAGCACTGGCCCCATCATTTCGGGTGAGGGTGTAACTAAGGATTCCACCCTGCTGACGTGCTGGAACTCTGCCGTGAATTCTCCCAATCTTCCTCCTCAGCCACAGAAAATATAGAGCACACAAGCAAGCCTCTTCCGGGAAATACTCTGGAGAGAGAAGCAGCCAAAAGGGCAACCAGAAACTTGGTAGAGGAAGGAAGAGAAGTTCTGCCCCTATCTTACCCAAGTTCCTCAGTTTGCGGCAGCAGTTGGGGCAACTCGGCCAAAGAATCCTATTCCGCCGGCGCCAACAGAATCCAAGCCCCATCTGGAAGTGCCCTACGTTACGCCGAAAGAAGCAGACCGGTCTCCGCACATCCCCAAAAAAGATGCCCCATGTTAGATATAGACTCCTACTGGGTTGGGCCCAGCAGCCAGAAGCAGTATGATACTCGTGAGAAATGCTTGCAATAGCCATAGGAGACAGTCGATGATCACCACTCAAGTCTCTGCCCAAGAGTTGTTTCGGGCCGCCTATGAAAATCGCTACACCTGGGATCCCGCTTTCCCGGGCTATAGCGCCGAGGTCACTTACTGGGATGGGGAGCGCACTTTTGTGGGGCAGGTGCGAGTGGGGGCAGACCTAAAGGCCACCGTTACGGGCGTGGAGGATGAGGAAGCCCGGAAAGCCATTCACAATCAACTTTGGGAAATTGCCATTCACCGGGTGCGCCGCAGCTTTGCCGAGACCCACGGGAACAACACTTTCCGCTATGGGCAGACCCTACCCGATGGCACCGTGGAGATCCTGGTGGGGGGCAAAGCCGAAGGGGATCGCTACCACGTGCGCGACAACCAAGTAACCCTGGTGCATCGGCATATTCATGGGGTGGTGGTGACCATCCACACCTTCAGCAGCCACGACACGGGCGAAGGCTACCTCTCTCACCGCTACGATTCCGTCTATCACGATCCCCAAACGGGTGAGCAAAAGGGCGGGCGCAGCCAATTTGAGGATCTCTACACCAAAGTCGGCAAGTACTACATCCTCTCGGAGCGACGCATTCAAACAGAGACGGAAACCGGCCCTGTGGAAAAGCGCTTTACCTTCCGCAACTTGGCGTTGCTGGATGCCGGGGCTTAATTGGCCAAACGCCAACGCAAAACCCGATAATCATGAACTTTATGGCAGCAACGACCTCCTCAGTTAGAATTAGAAAGGGAGCCTGAGCTATGCTTTGAATATTCTCCCGCCTACACTTTGGCATGAACAACCCTGCGGCAAAGCCCGACCCAGATTCCAAAGCCCCTACCGAGGTTCCCGAACTGATTCTCCGCCCCGCTCAACTGGGGGATCTGGAGGCGGTGGAGGAGATTTTGGCGCAAGCTTTTGATGAAGAGTACAGCAGCCGCTCGGTGGACATTCGTCGCCAAGTGCGGCGGTTACGGCAGTGGTATGGCCCCCTGAAAACCTTGAGCCTGTTTCCCAACCGTTTTCAGCACATGTTTACGGTACATGTGGCGGAGCTGGAAGGCAAAATCCAGGGGGTCATTCAAGTTTCTCCCTTTAACCATTCCCGCAGCACCTGGCGGGTGGATCACATTGCGGTGGCGCCTTCGGCCCAGCGGCAGGGAATCGGGTCTAAGTTGCTCAGGCACTGCACGGAGCACTTTCGCGAGGCCCACACCTGGATTTTGGAGGTGAACATCCACAATAAGGGGGCAATGGCCCTCTACCGACACAACGGCTTCCAGCCCTTGGCTCAGATCACCTATTGGTCGATCCCGGCGGAGATTCTGGCTGCTCTCAGCCGGCACGAGGCCAAGTTGCCCAACCTGGTGCCGGTGACCAACCGCGATGCCTACGCCATCTATCAACTGGATACGGGATCCATGCCGGCCACTGTGCGCCAGGTGTACGACCGCGACGTGAGCGACTTCCGCACCAGCCCACTGGAGTGGCTTTTGGAACGGGCCAAGTGTGCCATCAGCCAAACGGAACGGGTGGAGATGTGTGTCTATGAGCCCGAGCGGAAAACCGCCATTGGCTATTTCAACCTCAAGTTGGATCGGACGGGGCAGCAGCCGCACGTGGCCAAACTCACAGTTCACCCTGCCTATACCTGGCTCTATCCTGAGCTCATGGCCAAGATGGCCCAGCTCACCCAAGCTTATCCCCCGCAGGCTTTGGCCTTGGCTTCCACCGATTACCAACCGGAGCGGGAGGAGTTTTTGCTCAAGCTGGGCGCCCAGGATGTGGAGCGGACGCTGCTGATGTCGCGCTCGGTGTGGCATAAGGTGCGGGAAGTCCGCTCCCCTTGGTATAGCGAGTATCTCGCTCTGGTGCTCCAAAAATTGCCGGTGAAGCAGCCGGTGCCAGAACGCTTTGAGGGGCTGGCGGAGGGCTGGCTGGAACATCCCTTTCATTCTCTTCACCCAACTGTGCCGGATCCCAATGCCGTTCGCGCTACTCAGCCGGAGTCCTCACCGGGGTGCGCCAGAGACTCGCAATCAGAGGCTCCTCCCCCTCCCTAGTTGAAGTCTTGGCTGGCACCCCCATGAACCCGTTAGCCAGGGATCCCTCTTGGCGGATGTTGCTCCAGGCGGCCCTGCACCGCAACCGCAGCGATCCCGGTGTACGCTATTTGCAACTGGCTACAGTGGATCCCCAGGGGCATCCGCGTAACCGCACGGTGGTCTTCCGGGGATTTTTGCGGGACACCGACCGCATCCAGTTGGCGGTGGACAGCCGCAGCGAGAAGCTTTGCCAGATCGCCCACTGCCCGCTGGCTCAGATCTGCTGGTATTTCAGCAAGACGCGCGAGCAATTTCGCATTGCCGGCACTCTGGAGGCCATCACCGCCGATTATCCGGATCCTGAAGCGCAGCAGCAGCGGCAGCAGTTGTGGCAACAGATCTCGGAAAAAGGACGGCTCCTCTGGTTTTGGCCGGAACCCAAGGGGCCTCTTGCCGCGCCCGAGGCTTTTGTTCAAAAGTTGCCGCCAGAGAAAGCTTCATGGCCGCCTCCGACTTTTGTGGTGCTCCTGTTGCAGCCGACTGAGGTCGATCACCTGCAGCTCAAGGGGGATTCGATCTATCCCCAACGGCGAACGGTGTACGAGCGCAAGCTGCAAGGCTGGCAATGCCGAGCGGTCAACCCCTAGAAGGGATCCCAGCCGGTTTCAAGCTGGCGCGGGGCAGCGCCTTTCGAGAGAATGTTGAAATCTTGAAGAGAATTAAGAGAATGAAGGTGTTAACGTAGCTGAACAATCGTCCTGTTCCGTGCCCACCCCACCGACGCTGTGAGGGTGGCCGCTCGGGTTTTTCTCCATCTGGTATGTAGCATTCCTGGTTGCGGTAATCTGATGTTCGCCTTGATCCCCTCATTTCCTGACCGCATTGCCCAAGCTGTTGCCGCTCTTCTTGCCGGCGGGCCGTCGGTGAACATGACTGCGAAAGGCAAGGGATCCCTGTTTTTAGCTGCCGCCTTGTTTGGGGTGAGCGTTGCCGTGCAGGGGTTGAGAGCACAAACTCTGGGGAGACCGACGCCGGAAGCTCTAGAAGACTCGGTTGAGGGGAATGTTGCTCCTGTTCTGCTTGCAGAAGCGGCCTCACCCTCGCAGACCGGCCCCACCTCTGCCCGCACAGGCTCCTTTCGTGTTGGCAACCGCACCCCCCATCCGGTGCGGGTGGTGATCTTGATGCGCAGCGGCGGGCGGCTGCTCAACCCAGAAACGGCCCACTGGGATTTTGCGCCCGGAGAAGGCGGTAGCGAAGGATTGGTGCTGAGCTTGGGGGAAGAGCCGCTGCAGATCGGCCCCGGAGACATTGTGGTGGCTTTTGTCCTCGATGGAACCCGCCGCTACTGGGGGCCGAACGTGGTGGGAGAGTCTCTGGCCCCGTTTTGGAATGAGGAGAGCGGCTCCTGGTCGATGATCCTGCAGCCTTAGGGCAGTCTCCAAGCTACAGGTGGCTGCGCAGTTTGTAGCTCTCTAGGGTGTTGGCCAGCAGCATCGCTACCGTCATGGGTCCCACACCACCCGGCACGGGCGTGATGGCGGCGGCCCACTCCTTGACTGCCGCGTAATCCACATCTCCCACCAATTGCTCAGATCCGTCGGGGCCCTGGATACGGTTGATGCCTACATCGACGACCACGGCTCCCGGTTTTACCATCTCTGCCTTGAGCAAGTGGGGGCGACCGACGGCCATCACCACAATGTCGGCGGCGCGGGTTACTTCGGCTAAGTCGGGGGTGCGGGAATGGGCCAGGGTAACGGTGGCATCGGCAGCCAACAACATCAGGCTCAGGGGCTTGCCCACCAGGATGCTGCGACCGACCACCACCGCCTTTCGTCCGGCAATCGGGATCCCTTCCGCTTGCAACAGGCGCATCACGCCCAGGGGGGTACAACTGCGCAGGCCGGGCTCGCCGCGCAGCAGCCGGCCCAGGTTGAGGGGGTGAAGCCCGTCCACGTCTTTGTCGGGGTCGATGGCCAGAAGGGGCGGGATGGGATCCCAGCCGGGGGGTAAGGGCAGTTGCACGAGGATGCCATCGACGCGCTCGTCCTGGTTGAGTTGGGCGATGGCGTCGAGCAGGTGGGCGGGGGAGTCTTGGGCGGAAAAATGGCGGCCAAAGGAGGCGATGCCCACCCGCTCACAGGCCCGCTCTTTGCCGCGCACGTAAGCTGCACTGGCGGGATCCTCCCCAACCCGCAGCACCGCCAATCCCGGCGGACGCCCCACCCGCGGCAGCCAAGCTTGCACTTGGGCGGCCATCTCCGCTTGCAGGCGGGCGGCCAAGGCTTTGCCATCCAAGATCTTGGCGGACATAGAGGGCGCCCCAAGAGATCTTGACAACTTGACCATCTTCAGGGGCGCCGCCCCCTTCGTCAAGTCTTGCCGCCGTTGAGCAACAGCAGCAGGGGCACCTGGGGCCTTTGCCCAGTTTTTTGGGCTGCCCCATTCCCCCCGGCTCTAGAACTCGCGCGACTCTTCTTCGCCGGGCCCTAACTCCTCAATGAGGATCTCCACCTGCTGCCGCTTTTCCTCCAAAAACTGGGCGCAGCGCTTTAGGGTCTGGGCGGCCTGCTGGAAGCGCTCCACCACCTCTGCCAGATCCAGCTCTCCCGATTCGATCTGGGCGATCAGACTTTCCACTTCGGCGATGGCTGCTTCGTAGCGCCAGGGATCCTCACGTTTGCGGCGGCTCATGGCTCTCCTCCACTCGGGCCCAGAGGCTTCCCGAGGCCAGTTGTATCCTCAGCCGGGTCTGCAGCGGTAGGTGGTGGGTGCGAACCAGGGATCCCCGTTCGTCCCGCACCAGGGCATAGCCCCGCCTGAGGACGGCGGTAGGGTCGAGGGCTTGCAGGTGCTCCTGGAGGGCCTGTTGGCGCTGTTGGTGATGGTGAAAGCGGTGGCGCACCGCCTGCACTAGGCGCTGCTGCCGTTGGGTCAAGCGCTCCTGCGCCTGTTGCAGCAGCCGCTCCGGATGGATTTGGGCGAGATGGCGCTGGGTGTGCTGGAAGCGCCGCTGTGCCCTCTCCAAAGCCTGCAGCGTGCGTTCGATCAACTTCTGGCGCAACTGGGATCCCTGGCGCTGCAATTCCCGCAGATCGGGCACGATCCGCTCGGCCGCCGCTGTGGGGGTGTGGGCCGCGTAGTCGGCCGCGTAGTCCGCCAAGGTCTCGTCCCGCTGGTGGCCGATCCCAGTCACCACCGGAATAGGGCACTCGGCAATGGCTCGCACCACCCGCTCATCGTTAAAGCAAGCCAAATCCTCGCCGGATCCACCCCCCCGGGCAATCAGCAGCACTTCCGCCCGCCCATCCTGTTCCACCCGGCGAATGGCCCGCACGATCGACGCGGGGGCCGCTTCCCCTTGCACCTGGGCCGGCGAAAACAGCACCCGCAGCCCGGGGTAGCGCTGGTTGAGGGTGCGGCGGATATCGCCCCAGCCGGCGGCGTCGGGAGAGCTGACGACGGCAATGCACTGAGGGTGGGTAGGTAGAGGCCGCTGGTTGTCGAACAGGCCCTCGGCAGCCAGGCGGGCCTTGAGCTGCTGCAAGCGCCACGCCAACAGCCCCTCGCCCGCCGGCAGCAGTTGCCAGATAACAAGGCGGTAGTAGCTGCCGCCGCTGTAGATGCCGATTTGCCCCAGCGCAAGCACCTGTTGACCCACTTCTGGCCAGAAGCTGAGCCGGGAAGTTTGGCTCCGCCAGATCACCCCCTTGAGGATGTCGCCGCTTTCCGGATCCACCAGGGTCAGAAACAGGTGGCCGTTGCGGTTGCGCTGGCAACTGGAGACTTCTCCAACCACCCACAGCCTGGCCAAGTAGGGATCCCCGGCCAGCAGCGACTTCAAGTAGCCGGACACTCCCCCCACCGAGAGGAGAGGGACTTCCTCGGCAGGAAAGGATTCTGTCCCGAAGTCGAGGCCATCAAAGGCCAGAGCCATTGCTTGCGGATCCAGATCGCGCATACGGCGCTTCCCCATGGGAATGCTCGGGATCCCATCTAGAATAGGCGACGACAGGACGAGAGAGGAGGTGAGCTGCGGTGACCTTCGCCCATTGGCTGGGGCTGGCAGCGCTGCTGGGCCTGTTGGTTCTGCTCTGGCAGATCCGGCAGATTCTGCTATTGGTGTTTGCGGCCATCGTCTTGGCAGTAGCTTTGGACACCCTGGCTCAGATCCCGCAGCGCTACGGCTTTCGCCGCGGCCCCTCGCTCCTCATCACCGGCTTGACGGTTCTGGTGGGGGCGATTCTGGTGGGGCTGATCGTAGTGCCTCCCCTGGCGGATCAGTTGCGGCGGCTGTTTACCGATGGGGTGCCCGCCGGGATCGTGCAGGCGCAGCGGCTATTTGAGAGCCTCATCCTCTCGTTGCCGACGGATATCGAGCTGCCGACGCTGCGGGAGTTGGCCAATAGCCTCGTGCCCCAGGCCACTGAGTTGGTGCGCCAGGTGCGGGACTTTTTCTCCCAGTCCTTCACCGCCTTCTTTGCCACCCTGCTCAATCTGTTGTTTGTCATCATCCTCACCATCCTGCTGTTGGTGGATCCCCAGGCCTACAGCCGCGCCTTTGTCTCGGTTTTCCCCGCCTTTTACCGCCCCCGCGTCCGCTACATCCTCAAGCGCTGCGAGCTGGCCCTGCGAGGGTGGCTGGTGGGGATCCTCTTCACCAGCAGCCTGGTAATGCTGCTGAGCGGCATTGGGCTGTGGATTTTGGGCGTGCCTTTAACCTTGGCCAATGCCGTGCTGGCGGGACTGTTTAATTTCATCCCCAACATCGGCCCCACCTTGAGCGTGGTCGCCCCCATGCTGGTGGCCCTCACCGATGCCCCCTGGAAATCGCTGGCGGTGCTGGGGCTCTACATCTTCATCCAACAGTTGGAAAGCAGCGTCTTCACCCCCATCGTCATGTCGCGGCAGGTGTCGCTTTTGCCGGCTCTGACTTTGGTGGCCCAAATTACCTCGGCCTTTTTCTTCGGGGTGCTGGGCCTGTTTTTGGCTGTGCCCTTGGCGGCCATCCTGCAGGTGTGGATCCAAGAGGTGCTGATTCGGGATGTGTTGGATCCTTGGCAGGGATCCCGGACGCTCCCCTTGCTCAGATTAGAGAGCAGGGCAGACCAGAGCTCCACCCATCTGCCGGACTCCGCCTCGCTACCGCAATCGGCGCCAACAGATTGAAGCAACCCAGATGCCTGCTGCGGACTTTGGCCAGAAAAAATGGGGCTCAGCTCTGGCCGAAACTGTCTTGGCGTAACAAAATATTAAGGGCAGCACTTGCATTGGGATCCCTTGCGGGGCAGGCTGTTGCTGGCCCACGACCGACATTTGGCAGATATTTAGGGACACATAGCCATGTACAACAATCGTCGCGGTTTTCTTCGCTGGTTGGCTCTCGGTTTCGGCTCGCTGGCGGGTTTGTTACCGGCCTTGGCCCGGCGCCGTTTTGCCCTTGCCCGGGAAACCAAGGCTCCTGAACCAGAGTTTGTGAAAGTGGCCAACCTCGCCGATTTCAAAGATGGCCCCTTCAAAGTGGAAAACGCCTTTGGAAAGAACACCGCCACCCTCTGGTTGGTCAAGGATCCCCAAAAAGAAGACTCTTTCCTGGCTCTGGATGCCGCTTGTCCCCATGCCGGGTGTGACGTGGACTGGCGGGGGGAGAACTTTGTCTGCCCTTGTCATGGCTCGGCCTTTGCTGTCGATGGCAGCCGTACCCGGGGCCCGGCCAAGGCCGACCTGACCGCTTACAAAGTTAAGGTGGAGAAGGAGGAGATTTTCGTAGCCAAAAGCCAATCCTAGGCGGGTAGCCAGCTTTCTGCAAAAGCAGGTAATGGGCTGAGCCAATGAGGCCACCCAGGGAGCGTTGCTACTTGCGCTATTTGTTTGTCTCCACCCCCGTTGGCCCGCTCGGATCGGGGGCTGGCGGCGGCGTGGAGCTCAATCTTGCCAACCTGACCCGTGTCTTGCTGCAGATGGGATCCCAGGTGCGGGTGTTGGCCCCCGAGGGATCCCAAATCGACGCATTGCCGGTGGAGGTGATCGAGGCGGTAACCGGCCTTCCCCCGACCTATGCGCAAAGCCAGCGCCGCGACCAGCCGGTTCAGATCCACACCCCCTCTCTGCTGGCCAATCTGTGGCAGCGGGCTGCCCAACTGCAAGACCAGTTCGATCTGATTGTGAACTGGAGCTACGATTGGCTGTCGTTTTATTTGACGGATTTTTTCCGCACCCCGGTGGCCCACATCGTCAGCATGGGATCCCTCAGCGACGCCGTCGATCAGGCCTTGGAGCACATTGCGCAGACCTACCCTGGCCGGCTGGCGGTGCACTCGCGAGCCCAAGCCCAGACCTTTGCCTTTGCCCGCGCCCAGATGGCGGCAGGTCGGGATCCCTTTGTCTATCTGCCCTGCGGCGTTGATCTCAGCCGCTACGACTTTGTGCCCGAAGGGAACGGATCCCTGTGTTGGATTGGCCGCATTGCTCCGGAAAAGGGCCTGGAAGACTGTGCTGCCCTGGCCGAGAAGACGGGAAGATCGGTGGTGCTCCTGGGCCACCTGCAAGAGCCAAGCTACTGGCAGCAGATCCAGGAACAGTACCCACAGGCCCAACTGGACTACCGAGGGTTTCTGCCCACATCGCAAATGCAGCGAATTTTAGGGCAATGCTCCGCCTTGGTCATGACCCCCAAGTGGGTGGAAGCCTTTGGCCTGGTGGCAGTGGAGGCTTTGGCTTGTGGCGTGCCGGTGATCACCTACCGCCGTGGGGGGCCAGCGGAAATTGTTAGCGATGGCGAGACCGGCTGGGTGGTGGATCCAGACGACGTGGCGGCCTTGGCCAGGGCTGTAGAAAACTTGGATCGCATCGACCGCAGCCGCTGCCGACACCATGCAGAACAGCGCTATTCCCTGCAGGCCATGGCGGAGCGGTTTTTGGCCTGGAGCGAGGCAATTGGCCGGGATCCCATCTGGGCAGCCCGCGAGGGAGGAGACAGGCAATGGTACTATTAACTTGATTCTGGCAATCTGCGCCAGACGCGCAGCCCAACGACGCGAACATTTTGACTTACGACAGGGAAACCACCATGACGACTGGGAAAGGATCTGTTGCGCTGGTGCGATCAGAGGTTCGTCGGCGGTCACAGGTTCTGGGAACGCAGGTGATCAGCCAGGTCAATGCGGCCCGGCTCGGAGTAGTTAGCGAAGTTTGGGCAGATCTGGAAGCCAAGCAAGTGCTGGTGCTGGGGGTGCTGGAGAAAGCCTTTGCCGGATCCCCACGGTTGCTGGAGCTGCGGCAAGTGACGGCCTTGGGCCAGGATGCCATCCTCGTCCCCAACGATGAGGTTTTCGACGACTTGGATTTGGAAGGCCTGAGCCGGGTGGTTGGCAGCGAGGTGGTTACGGAAGAAGGGATCCGCCTCGGCAAGGTCAAAGATTTTCAATTTAACTCCGTCTCCGGCCTGATCACGGGTTTAATCCTCTCCAACCTTGGCCTCACCTTTTTGCCCGGCTTTATCCTCAGCACCTATTTGCTTCCGGCTGATGAGATCGTCTCGGTTGGCGGCGAGCGCCTCATTGTTGCCGATGGCGCCGAAACCCGCCTGACCCAACTGGCCAAGGGAATCTTGGAAACCCTGGGACTCGGCAAGCCTCCTTGGGAATCCGGAGTCAGTCCTGCCCCTGCCCTGCCCAGTGCGGTCGAGGGTTCCGCTGTTGAGGAAGACTACGAAGAAGAATACGAGGAGGAGTACGAGGAGGGCGCAGAAGAAGACCCCTACGCCGAAGCAGAGCCGGAACCTCAGAGCGAGGCGACGCCTCCCCGTCGGCCCGAGCCGCCTCCTGTCTCTGAACAACCGGAATGGGAGCAAGAGTACGCCAAAGAGGAAGCTCCTCCTTCTCCTCCCGAGCCCACTCCTCCCCCCTCTACGCCCACGGATATCGACCCCTGGGAAGACAAGTCCGGCGAGCCCACCTGATGGCGGAGCGTATCCCATCCCCAACGGATGCGACGCCTGGGGCGTTGAGGTCTATCCCGGCAGGGCAGGATCGGCCTCGGCTAAAAAGCGCAAAGCCACCGATAAAAAAGCTTGCGGCGCTTCGATGTGGGGGAAAGCAGCTCCCGGCAATCGGTAAACCGGCACCTCTGGCCGCAGAGCGCGATACCGCTCCACCTGCTCAAGGCCGGTAAGGCGGTTCTGTTCCCCCCAAACCAAAGCCATGGGTTTGGCCACAACGCGAAAGTCGTCTTGAATGGGCAAATTGAGTTTGCCGGTCAAAAAAGAACGGGGAGCAAATTGGGCCCCCGCCTGGTGAGCCGCCTGATAGTAGTAATCCACCACCGCCTCCTCCAGAGCATACCCCGGCGAGAACAGGCTCTGCTCCGTAAACAGACGTATATTCCAGGGGGCGGTGATGCCGTTGTAAAAGGCTAATCCCAACACAGGCAGGCTGAGGAAGCCGTAGAGGGCCTCGGCCAAAGGGATCCCCAGCGCCGGGGGGATAAGGCTGTTGTCTCCCAGGGGGGCGATGAGCAGCAGCTTCTGCCACTGCTGAGGTTGCAGCCGGGCCGAGCGCAGCACAAATCCTGCCGAGAGGGAATTGGCGATGGCGTGGCAGGGCCGCCCGATCACCTGCCGAACAAAATCCCCGATCAGCTCGGCGTAGAGATAACCGGTGTACTCCAGATCGGGGCGCTCCGAGTTGCCCCAACCCAACCAATCCAAAGCATAAACCTGATAGTGCTGGCTCAGCTCCGCCATGATGGCGCGGAACTCGTAGCTGGAAGAGCCGGCCCCGATGCCGTGCAGCAGCAACAAGGGCTGGCCGGATCCCGCCACTTTGTAAAACAGGCGATGGCCCCGCCAAAAGTGGTGCCTCTCCTCTCCCGGCAACAGGCTGGGCAAAGGCTGGGTGCGAGAAGCAATCCAGGCGTTGAGAACGGCCAGGGCGCCCACCCCGCCGGCTGCAACCCAAAGACCGGTCTTGAAAACTTGGCTCAGCTCCTTCATGAGCAGCAACCCCCGCCGGGGATCCTACTTTTTCTTGAGGCGGTAGGTGATGCGCCCTTTGTTGAGGTCATAAGGGCTGAGCTCCACCTTGACCCGATCTCCGGGCAGGATCTTGATGTAGTTACGGCGAATCTTGCCGGAGATATGAGCGAGCACGTTGAAGCCGTTATCCAGATCCACCCGGAACATGGCGTTGGGCAGGGACTCTGTGACGACCCCTTCCATTTCAATGGCATCTTCCTTAGACAAGGAGACCTCCCAAAAAACGACACAGTGAGCAACGCACTCCTCACAGCCGCGACGACACGCGCTGTTAAGAAGTGAAAAAATACTCCACCTCTTCTATCCTAGCTGTTGCAGTCCTTCACTAGGGGATCCTTCAGCTAGAAACCGCAGGAGCCCGTCCCTATACCGTCTCGACCCCTCCCCCCCTATACGGGGAGAGAGGGGGCCCGGGCTGTTGGCTTGCCAACTGCAGGGCTACCCAAAGCCCGCTCCGTATCGGGGTTGGTTAGTTTAGGACTGAAAAGACGTGCGATCGGTCAAAATCTCTGCTCCCGATTCGGTGACCAAGACCGTGTGCTCGAACTGAGCCGACCAAGCGCCATCCACCGTAACCACCGTCCACCCATCCGACAACACTCGGGTGGCCTCTCCTCCTGCATTCACCATGGGCTCAATGGCCACGGTCATGCCGGAGCGCAGCTTGGGATTGGGCAGATCGCGGGTGCGATAGTTGGGGAATTGCGGCTCTTCGTGCAGGTTGCGCCCCACCCCGTGACCGACATACTGCTTCACCACAGAATAGCCCCGCCCCTCGATGTAATCTTCAATGGCACCCGAAACATCCTGCAGCCAGACGCCGTGGCGCACCTGGTCGATGCCCGTCTGCAAGGCTTTGGCCGCAGTATCGATCAGATCCCGGGCTGCATCGCTCAGGGGTTCTAGGCCGATGCTGAGGCAAGAATCCGCATGCCAGCCCTCCACAACGGCGCCGAAATCCACCTTGACCACATCTCCCGGCTGCACCACTTTGCGGGGACTGGGGATCCCGTGCACCACCTCGTGGTTAATGCTGACACAGACGCAGGCCGGGAAGCCGTAGTAGCCTTTGAAGCTGGGCAGAGCGTTCAGTTCGGCCACCCGTCGCTCGGCGTAGGCATCGATATCTGCCGTCGTCCAGCCCGGCTCTAAGCGCTCGGCGATCTCCTGCAACACTTGGGCCACCACCCGCCCGGCCCGCCGCATTTTTTCCACTTCGCGGCGAGATTTGATCTCGATGAGCTGCATGCCCCGCCGCTGCTTCTCAGCTCCTGGTCTGATCACGCTGTCCTCCTGAAGCCGTCCAAAAGAGCCTGCAGATGTTCTTGTACGGATTCCATCGGCTGGTTGCCGTTGACTCGCTGCAAGCGCCCCTTGGCCGCATAAAAATCGATCAGGGGAGCCGTCTGCTGCCGATAGACCTCCAAACGCTTGAGAATCACCGAGGGATCCGCATCATCGCTGCGCCCCTGTTCCTTGCCCCGGGCCAACAGACGGGCCACCACCACTTCGTCCGGCACATCCAAGTTGAGGACGCAGTCGTAATCTTGCCCCAGCTCGCGCAGCAGCTCTTCCAGGGCTTCCGCCTGGGCTAGGGTGCGAGGAAATCCGTCCAGGATCCAACCCTGCTCTGGAGACTGCTGCAACTGGCCTCTGACCATCCCGATCAACACCTCATCGGGCACCAGCTCTCCCGCGTCCATGTATACTTTGGCCTGGCATCCCAGCGGGGTCTGGGCCTTCACCTCTGCCCGCAGCAGATCGCCTGTGGAAATTTTGGGCGTGTGGTAGATGGCCGCCAGCCGCTCCGCCTGTGTACCCTTGCCCGCCCCCGGCGGCCCCAAAAAGATCAACCTCGGCACTACTGCTTGACCATCCCTTCGTAGCGTTGTGAGATGACATAGGTCTGGATTTGTTTGGAGGTCTCGATCGCCACCCCCACCAAAATCAGCAGCGAAGTCGCCCCCAAACCTTGGAAAGTGGTGATGCCGGTCGCCCGCTCCACCGTCGTCGGGATGATGGCCACCGCACACAAGAATAGGGCTCCCAGCAGCGTCAGCCGGTTGAGGATCCCTTCGATGTATTCAGCCGTAGCCTTGCCCGGTCGCACCCCTGGAATACTGGCCCCCATCTTCTTCAAGTTTTGCGCCAGATCCACCGGGTTGATGATCAAGGAAGCATAGAAGTAGCTGAAGAAAAGGATCAGCACGAAATAGAAGGGAATGTAAAACCAGGAGGTGGGAGATAAAAAGTTGGCCACCTGCACCAACGTTAGGTTCTGGGTGTACTGAGCCAAAGCCAAGGGCAGAGACATCACCGAGTAGGCGAAGATGATCGGCATCACCCCCCCTTGGTTTAGCCGCAGGGGCAGGTAGCTCTTCTGCTCGCGGAATAGTTTGTTGCCCACCTGGCGCTTGGCGTAGACGATCGGGATCTTGCGGCTGCCCTCTTGGACAAAGACAATACCGACAATGGTGGCCAAAAAGATAGCCGTCAACAGCAAGATGCCGCCGATGGTGCTGCTATCGGCGCGGGCCAAGCTGATGGTCTGGCCCAGGGCGCGGGGCAGCGTGGCCACGATGTTGACAAAGATCAGCAGCGACGGGCCACTGCCCACCCCCTTTTCCGTGATCATTTCCCCCAACCACATGACGAACATGGATCCCGCCGCCAGAGCCAAGGTGGTGGAGGCCATAAAGGCCAGCTCATTGGTGGTGTTGGCAAACTCCCGCACCCAGAAGGAGATGCCGATGCCCTGGATGATGGCCCAAATCAAAGTAACGTAGCGGGTGTACTGAGAAATCTGTCGCCGCCCCTGTTCTCCCTCGTTTTTCTGCAGGTTCTCCAGGGCCGGAATGGCCGAGACCAGCAGTTGCATGATGATGGAAGCGTTGATGAAGGGCAGGATCCCAAGGGCGAAGATCCCGAGGGCAGAGATACCGCCTCCGGAGAAGATATCCAGAAAGCCGAACACTGGGCTGTTGGCGGCCTCGGCGGCAAAGCGGGCCCGGTCAATGCTGGGGATCGGAATGTAGATGCCCAGCCGCACCAACAACAACAGTCCTAGGGTCAGCAACAGACGGCTGCGCAGGCCAGAGGCCATCGCCATCTGCATGAAGGTCTCTTGGGCGGAGGGAGCAGAGCCTCGTGTGTCAGCCATAGGTAAAGAAAACCTCGCAGGAGCAAAGGGCCAGGTGAGCTACTTACCACTCTACGCTTCCGCTGGGGAAGTCGGCAAAATGAAATGCTGCCAACCTCGGCCCATCTAGGAGCCGGCGGCTTGGGATCCCACAAGCTCGACCCGGCCGCCGGCTGCCTCGATCTTGGCTTGGGCTGAGGGGGTGATGGCAGCCGCCCTGATCGTCAGGGGCACGCCGATTTCCCCATCTCCCAAGATCTTCAGCGGGCCATCGTTGGTGGTCACGATCCCCCGTTCCATCAGACTTTCCAGGCTAACCTCGCTGCCGGCAGGCAGCTCTGTCAAGGCGCGCAGGTTGATCAGCGTGTACTCCAGACGCCGGGTGTAGCGGGGGAAATGTTTAAGCTTGGGCAAACGCCGATAAAGAGGGGTCTGGCCGCCTTCAAAGCCGGGTCGCGTGCTGCCTCCCTTGCGGGCCTTCTGCCCTCGCATCCCCTTGCCACAGGAGGCTCCCTGCCCGGCAGCAACGCCACGGCCCAGGCGCCGCCGCCGCCGCCTCGAACCTGCTTGAGGTCGAATGTCTTCCAGTCGCATGGCTTCCAGCTCCCTTGCTCTATATCATGGGTTCATCACTTGCTGAATAGGCGGCGCACATCGATATCTCGATCTTGAGCCACCTGTTCAAAGGTTCGCATCCGCCGCAGCGCATCAATGGTGGCACGGGCATTGTTGAGGGGGTTGCTGGATCCCAGTTGCTTGGCCAAGCTGTTGCGTACACCTGCCAACTCCAGAACGGTGCGCACCGCTCCCCCGGCGATGACGCCTGTGCCGGGAGCTGCTGGCATCACCAAGACGGCGGCACCGCCACCTGCCCCCCGCATGGGATGGGGGACGGACAATCCTTTGGTGAGGGGAACTTCAATGAGGTGCTTTTTGCCGTCCACCACTCCCTTGCGCACGGCCCCGATCACGTCGTTGGCTTTGCCCACGCCGACTCCAACTTGGCCGCGCTCGTTGCCGACCACCACCACCGCGCGAAAGCTCAGTTTTTTGCCGCCCTTGACCACCTTGGTGACGCGCCGAATCTGGATAACCCGTTCTTGCCACTCGGTGGGTTGCTCTTCGCGGCTTTTTTTGCTTCTGCGACGTTCTCTCTGCTCAGCCATGTGCCTTTTCCTCAGTAGCTAGAACTGTAACCCCGCCTCTCGGGCAGCCTCTGCCAGCGCTTGAACGCGCCCGTGATAAAGCTTGCCCCCCCGATCGAAAACCACGCGAGAAATACCCATTTGCAAGGCCCGCTCGGCAACTGAGCGGCCCACCAAGGCAGCCGCCTCTTGGGTGGCCGTCCCGGTCTCTTTAAATTTTTCGCGCAGCTCCGTGTCCAGGGTGGAGGCAGAGGTTAGGGTATGCTGAGCTACATCGTCGATCACCTGGGCGTAGATGTGTCGATGGGAGCGAAACACAGCCAGGCGAGGCCGCTCGGCAGTGCCAAAGACCTTGCGGCGAATGCGGCGATGGCGACGTTGGGTGGTGATTTTGCGGTTGGTTTTCATAGGCTATTTACTTCTTGGCTTTGCCCGATTTACCTGCCTTACGGCGAACTTGTTCTCCCAGATAACGGATCCCTTTTCCCTTGTAGGGCTCTGGGGGCCGGACGGCCCGAATGCGGGCGGCAGTGTTGCCCACCAGTTCTTTATCCATACCTGAGACGACAACGATGTTGTTTCCTTCAACGGCCATTTGGATGCCGGGGGGAAAGGGGATCTCCACCGGGTGGCTGTAGCCGACGTTCAGGATTAACTTGCTGCCTTGGGTGGAAGCGCGGTAACCGACACCTACCAGCTCCAGCCGCCGCTCAAATCCCTTCGATACCCCATCTACCATGTTGGCCACCAGGGTGCGGCAGAGGCCGTGCAGTTGGCGGGCGGGACGGGAATCGTTGAGCCGGCTGACCGTGAGCATCTGAGCGTCTTGCCGGACGGTGATCAGGGGAGGCAAACTGCGGGACAGTTGTCCTTTCGGGCCTTTCACCGCAATGTGCTGGCCGTCGATCTGGATCTCCACCTTGGCAGGAAGGGCGATGGGGCGTCTACCGATGCGAGACATGGGAAAACTCCTGACAAGAGAAAACTGAGAACCTAGTAGACAAAACAGAGTACTTCGCCACCAATGCCCTGTTTGCGAGCCTCCCGATCGGTCATGATGCCGTTGGAAGTAGAGATGATGGCAATCCCAATTCCGCCCAATACGCGGGGCAGCTCTTTGTGGCTGCGGTAAACCCGCAGGCCCGGCCGGCTCACTCGCTTTAAGCCGTTGATGATGGGCCTGCAGTTGCGCCCTTTGCCTTTATACTTCAACCGCAACACCACGCGGGCTTGGATCCCTTCTCCTTCCTCTTTCCATTCGCTGACGAACCCTTCTTCATGAAGAACGCGAGCGATGCTGCGGGTCATGCGCGTGGCCGGAACTGCCACCGACTCGTGCCGAGCCAGGGTGGCATTGCGAATGCGGGTGAGCATGTCGGCGATCGTGTCGTTGGTGTGGGCCATCGGTGGGTCAGTGCTCCTCGGAAGATCGATCAAGAAAACTCAGGATAGGCAAACCTAAGAAGCAAAGGGCATGCCAAACGCCTTGAGCAGGGCACGGCCTTCTTCATCGGTTTTAGCAGTGGTCACGATGGAGATATCCATACCTCGCAGCTGATCTACAGAGTCGTAGTTAATTTCCGGAAAGATCAGTTGTTCACGAATGCCAAGGGTGTAGTTGCCGCGTCCGTCGAAGGCTTTGGGGCTGATGCCGCGGAAGTCGCGGATACGGGGCAGGGCAACATTGATCAAGCGATCCAAAAATGCATACATGCGCTCCCGCCTTAGGGTTACCATCAGGCCAACCGGCATGCCCTTGCGGATTTTGAAGCTGGCGATGGCCTTTCTGGCGCGGGTGATCACCGGACGCTGGCCGGTGATGGCGCTGATCTCGGCAATGGAGGACTCCAGAGCTTTGGCATTTTGGGAGGCTTCCCCTAAGCCGCGGTTGATGACGATCTTCTCCAGGCGGGGCACCTGATGGATGTTGGTGTAGCCCAACTCTTTTTGTAGCTTGGGGACGATGACAGTGTTGTAGTGGATTTGCAGGCGTTGCGGCATGGTGGCTTCTCCTTTTGGCTCTGGGCTGGGTCAGAGCCCTAGTCAACTTCAAGGGACACTTAGTCGAGGATCTCGCCTGTTTTCTTGAGGACACGGACTTTGCGGCCATCGGCGGTGATTTGATAGCGGATGCGGCTGGCCACCTCCTGCTTCTTGGAATAGAGCATCACCTTGCAGGCGTGGATCGGGGCTTCTTTGGTCTCAATTCGGCCACTTTCCCCTTCTCGCTGCGGCTTGCGGTGGTAGGTGACGATGTTGACTCCTTCCACCACAACCATGTTGCGCTCGGGAAAAACCCGCAGCACCTCGCCGATTTTGCCTTTGTCATCGCCGGAGATCACCTGCACGGTATCCCCCTGCTTGATGCGCATTTTGTAGCGCAGGCTGTTGCGGTGCTTGCGAATGCCGGGTTGCCGGATTAAGCGCCGAATTTGGCTGGGCTTGAGGGGGCGGGCCATCTAGAGTACCTCCGGAGCAAGGGAGATGATCTTGGTGAAGTTTTTCTCCCGCAGCTCGCGAGCCACAGGGCCGAAAACACGAGTCCCACGGGGGTTACCGTCGTTGTTGATGATCACGGCGGCGTTGTCGTCGAAGCGGATGCACATGCCGTCAGGGCGACGTACGGTATCGACGGTGCGGATGACCACGGCCTTGACGACGTCAGATTTTTTGACGGGCATGTTGGGCAGGGCATCTTTGACGACGCCGATAATCACATCGCCCAAGCTGGCGTAGCGGCGGCCACTGCTGCCCAACACGCGAATACACATCATCTTGCGGGCGCCGGTGTTATCGGCAACCGTCAGCATGGTTTGCTGCTGAATCATAGTTTCTTCACCTCCCGTAAGATTTCGGCCACTTGCCAACGCTTGGTGCGGCTGAGGGGACGGGTTTCGGTGATGCGCACCAGATCCCCTTCTTGGCAGCGGTTCTCCTCGTCGTGGGCTTTAAACTTTTTGGTTTTGACGACGATTTTGCCGTATTTGGGGTGGGCAACCCGGTTTTCCACGGCAACAACCACCGTCTTTTGCATCTTGTTGCTGACAACAACGCCGATCTTTTCGCGAGCAGGCATTACTCCTCCTTCTGGGTCTGAGTTGAGGGCAAGAACTTGCCGCGTTTGCGCTCGGATTCAACGGTCAGCAGTTGAGCCAGCTTGTGTTTGCGCAGGCGAATGAGGTGGGGCTGGTTCAACTGCCGCGTGGCCTGCTGCAAACGCAGCTCGAACAGCTCTTTTTTGACGGCGTAGATCTCCTGGCTCAGTTCCTCGTCCGATAGGGCACGGGCATCGGCAATTTTGGGCATGGGCATGGTTGACTCTCCTCCCTCAGGTAGGGCTAGCTACCGGTTCTGGGGTTTCCGGAACTGCTTCCTGGGCAGGTTCCGGCTTCTCAAAGTCGGCTTTGGTTACAAACTTGACTTTGATCGGCAGCTTTTGGGCGGCCAGGCGCATGGCCTCTCGAGCCGTGGCTTCAGGCACTCCTCCCATCTCAAAGAGGATGCGGCCTGGCTTGACGACGCAAACCCAATACTCGGGGTTGCCTTTGCCGGATCCCATGCGGGTTTCGGCAGGCCGTTGGGTAACAGGCTTGTCGGGAAAGATGCGGATCCAGATTTGGCCGCCTCGCCGGACGTAGCGCGTCATGGCCCGACGGCTGGCTTCGATCTGCCGAGCCGTAATCCAGGCGGGTTCTAGGGCCACAAGGCCGTATTCCCCAAAGTTGATGCGGTTGCCGCGGGTCGCTTTGCCTTTCATGCGCCCGCGCTGTTGCTTACGGTATTTGGTGCGTTTGGGGCTTAACATAGCCGTTCCTCAATCATTGGCGAACCGATGGGATCCCTAGCCGACGCTCAAGTCTCTGCTGTTGCCGAGCGATCTTCAAAGGTGGGCCGCCGCCGCTGCTGCCGGCGTTTGGGCTGTTGCAGGGGAACCTTTTGTTCGGGACGTTCCTGCCCGGGCAGAACTTCTCCTTTAAAGACCCAAACTTTGACCCCGATGATGCCGAAGGTGGTGCGGGCGAGGTGCTCGGCGTAGTCGATGTCGGCCCGCAGGGTGTGCAAAGGGATCCGCCCCTCCCGCGTCCATTCGGTGCGGGCGATCTCGGCCCCGTTGAGGCGACCGGCAATTTGGATTTTGATCCCTTGTACACCGGCCCGCTGCGCCCGCTGGATGACCTGGCGCACGATGCGGCGAAAAGCAATCCGCCGTTCCAGCTGTTGGGCAATACTTTCCGCCAGCAAAGCTGCTTCGGCATCGGCACGGGTAACTTCCACAACGTTGATGCGGATGGTTCGTTCGCCGCCACCTCGTGAGCTCAGCTCTTTTTGTAGGCCTTGGCGCAAAGTCTCTAAGCCAGATCCTCCCCGACCCACCACCACCCCAGGGCGAGCAGCGCGGATCTCGAGGTCAATTTGATCCGCCTTACGCTCAATCTGGATGTCGGCCAGGCCGGCACTGCTCAACTGCTTGGTCAGGTAGGCGCGGATCTGATCGTCCTCCTGCAACAAGGCCGGGTAGCGGGCCGGATCGGCAAACCAGCGGCTGCGATGTTCTTTGATCACGCCGAGGCGGAAACCGGTGGGGTGGATCTTCTGTCCCATGGTGTTGTCGGTTGAGGGGTAGAGGTCTGGGAATAGGGAAGGTTAGGAAGTTGTTGCTGCTCCAGCTTCTTCTATGGGCCGGACGGCGATGGTGATGTGACAGGTGCGCTTGCGAATGGGGTAGGCCCGACCTTGAGCGCGGGGGCGAAACCGCTTCAGCACAGGCCCCTGATCGGCGTAGGCTTGGCTGATCACCAGATCCCGCGGATCGAGGCCGTTGTTGTGTTCCGCATTGGCCACCGCCGAGCGCAGCACCTTGCGCACCGGCTCACAAGCAGCGTAGGGCATGAACTCCAACAGGATCAGGGCGTCGGCATAGGTGCGCCCTCGGATCTGGTTCAGCACCCGCCGCACTTTGAAGGGGGACATGCGGATGTAGCGGGCTACCGCTTTAATATCCGATGATGAATCAGCCATAACGCTCTCCTACTAGATCGCTCTCCTTATCAGCCGCTCAGTTAACGGCGAGATGCTTTTTTGTCGCTACCCGCATGGCCGCGGAAGGTACGGGTGGGAACAAACTCGCCCAGCTTGTGGCCCACCATCTGATCGGTGATGTAGATGGGCACGTGTTGCTTGCCGTTGTGCACGGCAATGGTGTGGCCGATCATCACCGGCAGGATGGTGCTGGCCCGCGACCAGGTTTTGATCATGTGCTTCTCGTTGCGCTCATTCATCTTCTCCACCTTGAGAAGAAGCTTGGCATCCACAAAGGGGCCTTTTTTTAGCGAACGTCCCATAAGAACCTCGACAGTTTGACAAGCAATTCAGCCTCGAAAACGCTTGAGGATACGGATGGCCAGCAGATTGCTATTGAGCGGCTCTCCCACCTCTGTCGCGACGACCTCCACGACGGCGACCGCGCACGATGAACTTGTTGCTGGGCTTGTTGCGCTTACGAGTTTTGTAGCCCAGGGTGGGCTTGCCCCAAGGGGTGACAGGGGTACTGCGACCGATGGGTGCTTTTCCTTCCCCGCCGCCGTGGGGGTGATCGACGGGGTTCATCACCGAGCCACGCACGTGGGGACGGCGCCCCAACCAACGGCTGCGACCGGCCTTGCCCAGGCTGAGGTTGTTGTGGTCGACGTTGCCCAGTTGGCCGATGGTGGCGTAGCACTCGCCGCGGATCATGCGGACTTCGCCAGAGGGCAGCTTAAGGGAGACATATTTGCCCTCTCTGGCCACCACTTGAGCTCCAGCCCCGGCAGCGCGAACGATCTGCCCGCCGCGACCGGGATACAGCTCCACATTGTGAACCACCGTTCCCAACGGGATCCGCTCTAAAGGCATGGCATTGCCGATCTCAAAGGGGGCCTCAGGCCCGGCCATGATGGTGGATCCCACCTGTAGGTTACGGGGAGCGAGGATGTAGCGTTTCTCACCGTCTTCGTATTCCACCAGGCAGATGTGGGCACTGCGGTTGGGATCGTACTCCACGGTTTTGACGGTGGCCGGGATCCCGCGTTTGTCGCGGCGGAAGTCGATGATGCGATAAAGCCGCTTGTGGCCGCCGCCCCGGTGGCGGCAGGTGATGACGCCGCGGTTGTTGCGCCCTTTCTTGCGGTGAAGAAATTGCAGCAGAGACTTTTCCGGTCTGGGCCGCTTGCCGTTCTCGTCACGGGACAGCTCCTCGAAGTCAGAGACCGTCATGTGACGGGTGCTGGGGGTGTACGGTCGGAGAGTACGAATGCCCATGGCTCGGGTGGGGGTGGAGGACTAGGGGTAGCGGCTTAGTAACAAGGGATCAAAGGGTCTAGGTATCCGGGAAGAGGGTGATGGAATCTCCCTCGGCCAAGGTGACGATGGCTCGCTTGGGACGGGTGCGATAGCCAACAAAGCGACCCACCCGCCGTTGCTTGCGGGGCAGCTTTAGGGTGTTGACCGAGGTGACCCGCACTCCGAACATCTCCTCGACGGCGGCTCGGATGAGGGGCTTGGTGGCGGTGGGCATCACTTCAAAGACGTATTTGCGCTGTTCCATCAGGGCGGTTGCCTTTTCGGTGATGACGGGTCGCAACAAGATATCGGCCAGGATCCGCTTGCTCTCAGTCATCGTCTTCCTCCTCTGCTGCGGCTGTTTCGGCCTCTTCTACGGCTGGTGGCTGGGCACTGTCCTGATCCTGCAACTCTTCCTCGGCTACAGCCTGATCTGTTGGCTCTTGGAGAGTTGCTGGAGCAACTTCTTGATCCGCCTGATCTGCTTGCGCTTTTGGATCTTCTGGCTGAGCTTGACCTTCGGCGGCTTCGGCTTGGGTTACAGCTTCTGTTGCTGCGCCGGATCCCCAGCGGGCCTTGAGCTGTTCCAGGGCAGAGGTGGTGATCAGCACCCAATCGACGTTGAGCAGATCAAAAACGTTGATCTGATCCAGGCCGATCAGCTTGACGCGGGCAATGTTGCGCACGGCCCGCTCTACAGCTTGCGAGCGTTCGGCAACAATGAGCAAAGCTGATTGATCCTCCATCACTCCCCAGCGCAGCAGAGCTTGGGCCACGGCGCGGGTCTTGGGTGGGTTGAGCTGCTCCTGGAAATCTTCCACCACGATCAGGTCTTCCACCCGGCTTTGCAGAGCGGTGCGCAGGGCCAGTTGCCGCTCTTTGCGGTTCATGGCCAGGTTGTACTCCCGCTTGCGGGGGCCGAAGATCACCCCACCTTTGCGCCACAGGGGGGAGCGAATGGAGCCGGCGCGAGCCCGACCGGTACCTTTCTGCTTCCAAGGCTTGCGACCGCCACCCCGCACTTCGGCTCGGGTCTTGGTGTGGGCGTTGCCCTGGCGAGCGTTGGTCATCTGCCGGCGCAGAGCCAGATAGAGGATGTGGGGAGCTGTTGCGGGACGAGCCACTTTAAGACTTAGCTCGGCGCTGCCCACCGTTTCCCCTTGCCAATTTTTCACCACACAACTTGCCATGGTTTCCTCGTCTTCGCGGATGCCGGTCAGCCTTGGTTTTGCCTAACGTCTGTTGCCCACCTGCTTAGCAGGGGTGATCTCCAGCAGCCCCCCTTCCACGCCGGGCACGCAACCCTTGATCACCAGCAGATCCCGCTCCGGATCCACCTGCACCAATTGCAATTTACGGGTGGTGGCTCGGCCACCTCCCAGCCGCCCTGCCATGCGCATCCCCGGAAAGACGCGGCCTGGAGTTGTGCCGGCGCCGATGGAGCCTGGCCGGCGGTGGTTTTTGGAGCCGTGGGACATGGGGCCACGGCCGAAGTGGTGCCGCTTCTGATAGCCGGCAAACCCTCGCCCGATGGAGGTGCCCGCCACATCCACCAATTGGCCGGGGGAGAAAATCTCAACGGTAATTTTTTGCCCCAACTGGTAGGCTTCTGGCTGGTCAACCCGAAACTCCCGCAGGTGGCGCAGTAGCTCTGCCACCCCCGCTTTGCTGAGGTGGCCCCGCTGCGCCCGCGTGAGATGCTTTTCGGCAGTGGGCAAGTAGCCCAACTGAACGGCGTTGTAGCCATCTGTGGCTTGGGTTTTGATCTGGGTCACCGTGCAAGGCCCGGCCTGTACAACGGTGACCGGAATGGCCAGCCCTTCTGGAGAGAAGATCTGGGTCATGCCGACTTTTCTGCCAAGGATGCCAAGTGCCACAAGAACCTCCCCTCGAGCCTGCACGACTCGTTTTCATCAACTCAGAACCGGCTCACTCCGACAATCAGCTAGCCGTCGAGACGGAGCCCTTTGGCTGGGTCAGCCAGATGCGTAGAGCAGCAGCGTGACGGCAGGAAAATCAGACTCTGGCTAAGTCTGCTGGCTCAGGCAAAAAAACAGTGCAGGGAGAGGCTAGGATCCCTGCCAATCTGGACAGCACTGGGCCTGCTGCTCAGCTCGGCCTGAAGTTACACGCCAAACTGCTTTTGCTTAGAACTGCTCAGACTTGCCTGCAAAGAGGCAGTATCTGGAATAGCAGTACGTTGGGTTGCCGAAGCGCGTGGGCTTAGTTGGCAACGAAAACCAATCATAATGAAGCGAAGGCCTATTTGTCCAGTCTTTTGCCGAGAAAATGGTTGGGGAGGCCAATGACGGTGGAAGCAATGAGGAACCATTGGCGGGATCCCTTCCAAAGTGTGTTGGGCTGGGCAGGCAGTGGGCTGACCCAGGCTTGTGTGGAGCGCTATTGGAGTTTGTTGCAGGCGGGATCCGATCCGGCGCGGATCTTGTTTTTGGTGCGGAGTCAACGGCAGGCGGATGAGGTGTTGCGGCGCTTGCAGCAGTCCAGCTTGGGTTTGGTGGGGCCGTGGCGGATCGAGACGTTCTTGCAGCGGGTGGGGCGCTCTCTGGCCGATCATTGGCCGCAGGTGTGTGCCCGCCTCCCGCAGTTGCCCCCTCAGTTTGAGCCGATCCCCTTGGCCAAGGATCTGACTCAATTTCTCTGCCAACGGGCCTGCGCTTTGTGCCCGCGGCATGGGCAAGTCTTTGCCGGCGTTGGGCTCAAGGAGTTCCAGATCTGGGATCAGATCAGCAGTGCTGCCTATATTGCGGGGGCTTCGGGTTTGGCGGCGGAAGCGGTGGGATCCCGGCTGGCAGCGGCCTGGCCGGCGGAGGGGGATCCGGGGCGGGCAGAGGCTTTGCAGGCGATGGGCTGTTGTGTGGAGCGGCTGTGGGAGGTGGGGTTGCGGCTGGGATCCCTGGATTTTGGCTTGCAGATCCGGCTGTTTGGTGAGTACATCTTGCCGCTGGCGGAGTTTTGGCAGGAGTGGGATCACCTGATCGTGGATCAGGCGGAAGACAGTTGCGGGGTGGCGCTGGAGTTTTACCGGCAAGGGCAAGCCCATCTGCAAAGCCAGTTTTTTAGCTACACCCTCGGCGGCGGAGTCTCGTTGACCGGGATCCCGGAGGCAGTAGCTGACTTTTTGATGGAAAACACCCGGGTTCAGCTTCTGGAGAGGAGCTATCGCGGCTCGGCCGGCATGATTCGGCTGGGGGTGCAGATTGTGCGGGTGCTGGATCCCCAGTTTTCGCATTCGCTGCCCGAACCGAAGGGGGGAGAGCCGCCGAAGGTGCAGGTGCTGGAGGGAGAGACTCTGTTTACAGCGGTGGAAGGGATGGTTGCTGAGATCCGGCAGCTTTTGCGGGCCGGGATCCCGGCCTCTCGCATTGCTGTTTTGCTGCCGCGTATGGATGTGGGGGTGAGCCTGAGGCTGCAGGAGCAATTGCCGGAGGTCTTGCCGATCGCCCCTTTCCCGGCGTTGATCCGCTACCCGTTGGTGCGCGCAGTGCTGACGGCAGCGGAATTGGCCCATCCCGAGTGGGGCGCTTTTCCCACCCTGCCGGCCTGGCGGCTGCTGTTGAGCTGGGTGTTGGATCTGGATCCCATCCGGGCAGCCCTGTTGGCCCAAGATACCTGGGATCCGGTGGGTCGTTCTCTGCGTTCCCGAACCGCGGTACGGCAGCCGGAGCGGGTGGGGTTTGCCAACCTGGAGCGCTACCAGCGATTGTTCGATTGGCTACGCGGCTATCCTCCTGGGCCTTCATTGGCCGTCTTCTTTCAGCGGTTTTTTGCCGATCACTTGGCCCCGGTGATTTCCTCCCCTCAGGATCAGGAGCTGCTGCGCGTGCTGATAGAGGCGGCGCAACGGTTTCGCCGGGCCTTCCCTACCGAAGGGGATGCCGCCTTTTTGGCCATGATCCGCTCGGGACAAACCCCCAGCAGCGGACGCTTTGAGCCCGACTATTCCCGCTACCTGGTGGTGGCGACGCCGGTGGCCTATATCAATCGAGGTTTAGAGGCAGATTACCAGTTTTGGTTCGACATCACCAATCCGCTTTGGTCCCGTTCTCTCTGGCGTGTGCTTTACAACAGCCGTGTGCTGACACCGGAGTGGGATGGGGAGGTTTTCGACGCGGCCCAAGACCTACAGGCGCGTCAACAAATTCTGGCTCGCACGCTGCTCAACCTCTGTTGCCGAACTCGGAAGGGGCTGTGGCTGGTGCGCTCCACTTGTAACTACCGCGGCGAAGAGAACACCGGCATGTTAGATTACCTCATTTTAAAGGCCGCGAAGGCCATGGCCACGGCTTGATTCAGAGTGCTACGACTTGCTCCTGGCGGCAGATGTGTTCATCTATCTGGGGGATTTGGGCCAGGTCTTGCCGGCCTGTGGGCGGGTGCTCAATCCCGGCGGGCTTTTGGCCTTCACCGTCGAGCAGGGATCCGTCCCCGGCTACGAGCTGGGATCCACCACGGGGCGCTCTGCCCACTCCGCCGCCTACGTGCTGCGGCAGGCAGAACGGGCAGGGCTGGATCCCGTCTATCATCAGAACTTTACCCTGCGGCGAGAGGGAGAAACCGACGTGCCCGGAGCCGTGTGGTGTTTACGTCGGCAGCCGTGATCGAAAGCGGCCGGCCCGAAATGGCTGTAGGCCCTCTATCCGCGCTCGGAAAGAATCGAGTAGAGTGGGGACGCCCGCCTGGACTTGGATTGGGTTTTATGAATCCGGATACCCCGGCGCCCTCGTCCCGCCGCTTTCCCCTTCGTCCTGTGGCAACGCTGGCCCTCGCCGTCGGCCTCCTGGCGGGGCTGGGAGCGGGGGGCTACGTCCTACTGCAGCGGCTACGGCTGCAGATGCACCGGGATCTGATCCTCTATCGGTACGCCGCTTTCTCCGGCTATGAAGATGTGGCAGCGTTCGATCCCGGCCCAAGCGACCGCTGGTTTCCTCTGACCTATCCTGTGCTAGCCCGCTGGGGGGGATCCGCCGACCCAAGCCGCCGCAGCTACGCCTTTTACACTTTACAAAGCCATGGCCTGCCTTACAGCCGCTGGTGGTTGGAGGATCGGCTGCGGCAAAATCCGGCTGAGTTTTTCGCCCCAGCGGCGTTGTTCGGGGGCTACGACTACTCCAGCGGTCAGGAGATCCCGCCCCAGTACGAGCTGTTTGGGCTGGATCGGCCAGAGTCGGTGCAGCGCCTCACCGAGCTGGCCTTGGCCGGGATCCAAGCCGATAGCCCGGAGTGGAGTTTCAATCTCAACTGGCTCAACAGCTTGCTCACCCAAGAAGGATTTCCCTTTCGAGAGCAGGTCTACGGGGTGCTGATCCCCGCCTTGGAAAGCAGCCCTCCACAGCGGGCCAAGAAACTCTTGAGCGTCTTGCCCTATGAGGAGGAAGGGATCCCATCCTGGGCGCTATCCCAGGTGCAGGCGGTGCGGCAGCGGGTTGAGGAGAGTACCACCTCTTACATCGATTTTTATGGGCGCGCCGACCAGGTGCTGCTCCTAGAACAGCCAACAGTGCAGGCGGTGCGCCCTCTGTATGAAGGTTTACCACCCTCATCTCGAGAGTTTTTTCTGCTGCAGATAGCGGAGCCGGAAACCCTCAACCCTGGTGCTCAGGTGTTGTTGCGCAGTGTGGTGGCCGATGATGCCGACCCACAGCGGTTTTTGGCGGCGGCCCTGCTCTACATCAAGGGGGATCCCGTCGGGGAGCCGCTGCTGCAGAGGTCTCTCAACGAGGATTTGGCCGCTCTGCACGGCATCAGCAATGGTTTGGTTTTGCTGCAGCTGGCGGAGGCTTTTCCCAACTCCCGCTTTACCCAAGCTTGCCGGGAATATGCCCGCATTCGCGGGGGCAGCTATTTTGGCTATTCCCCCCACAATCCCGAGACCGGCGAGCCGATCCCGCGGCCTTTCCCCCCGGCAGAAGAAGAGGCCCTTTGGCGGGCTTGGCTGACCACCTACCCGGATCACCCCGGCGCCGACGATGCCCTCTTTTGGTTGACGCGCACCTTGGAGTGGCAAAGCAAGCGGGAGGAGGCGCTGCTCCTTTTGGCCAACTGGCTGGCGGAGCCCTTTGGCGATGGGGACATGCGCTACGTCTTGCGCCGCCGCCTGCTTTTGCTCCTAGACAGCGGCGCAACCCCCGGCGAGTTGCAGGCTTTTCTCGACCGCCACGGGGATCATCCTCTGGCTGCCGCCGTCCGCTATGCGCTGGCGGTGCGCTACGCCCGCGAGCACCGCTACGACCAAGCCCTCCGGTTGACGGAAAATCTGGCTTTGGATGCGGTGTTGGAGCGCTACCCCTTGCTGGATGGCAGCTACTGGCTTTACGACTGGGATCCAGAACCCGGCAGCCGCACCCCTTTGGATCCGGAAATCCAGGCCCAACGAAAACGCTGGCGAGAATTGAGGCGGTGGCAAGCCCGCTCCACCCCCCAGCAGCGCTATCAACTGGCCGCCCACTGGGCCGCTGCCGACGGTTGGCGCAATGGCTACCTGTGGCTGTTTAACCGCAACCGCGCTGCTGGCCTCAGCCTGGATGCCGAGGAAAGGACACCGCCCCGACCGGCTGCTTCTGATGGTTCCTTATCCAACTATCAGCGGGCCAATCACCATGCTGTGGCAGCAGAGTTGCTCGGCTCTGTGCTGGCGGATCCCAGCGCCCCTGCCCACTTGCAAGAGAAAAGTCTTTACTGGCAGGTGGTGATCCTCTACCGCCAGTACACCGCCTACCCTCCCGACGAGACGGCAGCCATCTATCCGCTGCCGGGCTTTCCCCCAGGGGTGACCGAAGATGCCAGCTTGTTCGACACGCCGCTGCCCGACTACGTGGATCCCAGCGACCCTGGAGATCGCTACTTTCTGGAAGCCAAAGCCTTGCGGGACGGCTATGCCCGCCAGGCGATCTACGCCGGCAATGAGCTGCTGGCCCGCTTCCCGCAGAGCCGCTATGCCGGGGATGTGCTCATGAGTCTGTACGGCCTGACGGGAGATGCCACCTTTCTAGGGCGGCTGCTGGCGCAATTTCCCGACAGCGATCGTGCTCTGGAGGCAGCGCTGGAGCTGGGGCCCGTTGACCACTGAGTCTTCGCCGTACCGCAGCTTCATAGCCTCTTCACAGAGCCTGCATGGAAGGCCAATAGCGGTATTCTAGGACGAGAGCCGTCTTGCGGGATCCGGGAAGGAAAGCTTTATCTCCCCTTTATCTTGCCGGATCTGGGTTAGCCTTGGGTTGAGTTTCCTTGGGCCCTGCCTGATGGATCCCGCCACCTTTTTGGAGCGCTACGGGTTTGAGCTGGAGGGGCAGCCCGGCCAGGTGTGGGTGGGGCGCTGGGGCCAGCGGTTCCCGGTCTCTTGGATCCCGGCGGCCCTGCTGGAAGCCCTCTACCAGGGGCGCTACAAGGCCGCCTCTGTGGAACAGATCCTCCGCCTCTGGCAGCGCCGCGGCGCTCCTCACCTCACCTTTCCCCTAGAAATCAGCCAATCCCTGTGGCGGGAACAGCAGGAGCTGATCCGGTCTTTGGTTGCGGATGCCCTTGCCCGTTCTCCTTTGCCACCCGTAGCCTCGGCGGGATCCCTGTTTTCCAGAGAATCGGCCATATCTCTAAACTTGTTGTTGGATCAGTTGCAGGATCTCCCGCCCAAGCTGCGCCACCTGCTCGTTCATTTGCATCCTGCCCCGCCAACCTCCTCGGCGGCTCGCGCTGGCGGGACGGAGCTTTTGGTAACTTTGGAGCTGCAGCTTGCCGACCCTTCGGATCCTGCCCAGCCATCCCAAGGACAGCCTCGGTGAGTTTGCAATTTTGCCTCAGGGATCCTTGCCATCACCAACTCCGGCGTACTCCCGCCACAGCAGAGCTTGTCGGGATGGGGGATAGGATTGACACTCCCCCGACTTTAGTCGGGGGATTCTTACGCAGTCCATAGACGGACTCGCAAAGGCGCTGTCAAGACGCCCCTAGACGGTTCCTTGGAACCAAGTCTCAAGGTTCCGCTTACTTGCTGACTTACAGCACTGTCCGGGTCTTTCACCGGGGTGGGTGCTTGCTTGGGATTGGTAATCATAGCATTGGCGAGCGACTCAAGTCGCTCAAGGACTACGTCCCGCTAACGCGAACGGGCTTTTCCGCTCCGTACTTTAGTACGGGGCTACCCAGCTGCCCCCCTGTGTCGCCACCCTGGCAGAGCCAAAACCGAGGGCCCCCAAACCGTCTCTGTCGCCGCCTGGGGATCCCAACTCTTGCCTAGGCTAGGACGGCGGCCGCCCCGGCGAAAGCTTCCTCCCGCAGCAGCACAGCTTTGTCGGTGCGCTCCCAGGGCAGATCCAGATGGGTTTGCCCGAAGTGCCCATAGACCGCCACGTTTTGATAGAAGCGCCCTCCCCGTTGACGGGGCAACTCTCGCAGTTGGAACTGGGCCAGAATGGCTGCCGGCCTCAGGTCGAAGTGGCGCTGCACCAGCCGCAGCAGATCTTCGTCGGGGATGCGCCCTGTGCCAAAGGTTTCCACCAAAAGGTTGATGGGACGGGCCACCCCGATAGCATAGCTAACCTGCACCTCGCATTTTTGCGCCAGGCCGGCAGCCACGATGTTCTTGGCCACATAGCGGGCGGCATAGGCGGCGCTGCGATCCACCTTGGTGGGATCCTTGCCGGAGAAGGCCCCGCCCCCATGACGGGAATAGCCGCCATAGGTATCGACGATGATCTTGCGGCCGGTCAAGCCGGCATCCCCCTGCGGGCCGCCGATGACGAACTTGCCGGTGGGATTGGTGAGAAAGCGGGTATGGCTGTCGGGTTTGATGGGCAGCTCGGCAAATACCGGCTGCACCACCGCCTCCCAGAGATCGGCGCGGATGCGCTCTTGCACCGCCGCCTCTTCTGTGATGGCGCCAATGGTGGGCGTGTGCTGGGTGGAGATGAGCAGGGTGTGGATACCCACCGGACGCCCCTCCTCATAGGCCACCGTCACCTGCGTCTTGCCGTCGGGGCGCAGATAGGGCAGGGTGCCGTTTTTGCGAACAGTGGCCAACTGGCGGCTGAGGCGGTGGGCCAAGCTGATCGGCAAGGGCATCAGCTCAGGGGTCTCGTCACAGGCAAAGCCGAACATCAAGCCCTGATCCCCGGCCCCGACCAAGTCGAATTGATCTTCCCTGGATGCGCGACTTTCCAGGGCCACGTTCACCCCTTGGGCAATATCGGGAGATTGCTCATCAAAAGCCACCAACACCGCGCAGCTATCGGCAGAGAAACCGTTCTTGGCGTCGGTGTAGCCAATTTCGGCCACCTTGTCCCGCACCAGATGGGTGAAGTTGACATGCGCCTGCGAGGTGATCTCCCCGGTCAGGATCACCATGCCCGTATTCACCACCACCTCTGCCGCCACCCGGCTCATGGGATCCGCCGTCAAGAGGGCATCCACGATGGCATCGGAGATCTGATCGCAGATTTTGTCGGGGTGCCCCTCCGTCACCGACTCCGAGGAAAACAAAAACGACTTGGACAACGAACCTCTCCTTAAGACGAAACAGATGAAACTGGGAGCCTGCTCAGGCCAGAAAGCCAGGCCCACCTGTCCGTTCATCGGCGGCCAGGACCCAAAAAGGCAGGCCTAGCCGGTGGATCAGCGCAGTTGCCAGAGCAACCCACCGCACCCGAGGACTTCGTCCCACTGACGCGATAGAGCCTTGCTCCGCCGCTGCGACCAGAGCTGTGGGAGCCGCTAAAGGGTAAAGTCGCCAGAAAAAGCCCCCACCTAAAAGGGCTATCCTCTAGAGAAAACTTTATTGCCTTTATCTTTCGGTTACTGACTAACCGCAGGAATTGGCACCGTAGCGGAGACTTCCGCCGGTTGCCGCAGCTTCATTGGGCCTGATCCCTCAGTCTGCTCTGGATAAAGAACGGAACTTGTTCTTATGGTACCCCTAACCTCGACGCATTTGTCAAAAAAATGCACTCCGGGCCGGTCTCAACCCAACAGCTCCTGCCACCAGTCGGTGGACTGGGCGGCCCTGAGAAAAAAGACGCCCGCCAAGCCCAGAGGGAAGAGAACTCCCAGAAAGCCAACCGCCCCCAGTGCCCAAGCCAAGCGATGCAGATGCCTTTTGCTGGCAGCGCCCGCGGTTGTTTCCGCCAAGACGGCCAACATCGATCCCAGGGCCGCCAACAGGGATCCCCCCAGCCCGGCCAGATAGGCGGGCCCCAGCCACGGCTGTAACTGGGCGGCAGAGGCAATTTGCAAACGGGGCAGGACTTGAAAACACCCTACCGCCAGCACGGCCCAGATGAAGGAGTACATCAGCAGGCTATCTCGAAAAGCGGTAGCCGGTTCTTTCATGATCCCAGCCCAATCCAGCCAGAGGTAGGATAAAAGCAGTTTGCTGGGGAAGAGCTTGCTCGGCCCACCCGAATTTCCTCTGATTATGGCCCAACCCGCCATGTCTGACCTCTCTGCACCGGCTTGGGGATCCCACTCGACAACAGAGCCTGAGGCTGTTGGCGTTGGCAATTGCGGGACGGAGTCTCTAGCGGGCACAGAGACTGACCTCAACCAGTGGCACCGCCGCAGAATGCAGCGCCGCCAGCAAATCCAGCGGCAGCGCCTATCGGGCATGCGCGATGACAAGGGCTTGATCATCGTGCATACAGGGCAGGGCAAAGGCAAGAGCACGGCTGCTTTCGGCATGATCTTCCGTGCCCTCGGCCAAGGCTTGTCGGTGGGGGTAGTGCAATTCATCAAGGGGGCCTGGGATCCGGGCGAAGCCAAGCTGTTGCGCCAGTTGGCCGCCCATCCGGAGCTGGGCCTGGGGAAAATCGCCTTTTACGCCATGGGGGAAGGTTTTACCTGGGAAACCCAGGATCGCGAGCGGGATATCGCCCATGCGCAGGCGGCCTGGGCAAAGGGGCGGGAGCTGCTCAGCAGCGGCGAGTACCACCTGGTACTTTTGGATGAGATCAACGTCGCCCTCAAGCTGGGGTACCTCTCCCTGGAGCAGGTATTGGCCGGCCTGGCCGAAAAACCGGAGCGGGTGCATGTGATCCTGACCGGGCGGGGCGCGCCGGCTGCCCTGATCGACCGGGCCGACTTGGTAACCGAGATGACCTTGGTCAAGCATCCTTTCCGCGACCAGGGGATCAAAGCGCAAATCGGCATTGAGTTCTAGTCCTTGGGTAGGGCAAGATGGCCATTCTGGTGGCGGCAGCCACAAGCGGCAGCGGCAAGACCACTGTCACGCTGGCTCTGTTGGCCGCTCTCAGGCGGCGGGGCCTGCGCATTCAGCCCTTCAAGGTGGGGCCGGATTACATTGATCCCCTGTTCCACACAGCGGTGAGCGGGATCCCCTGTCGCAACTTGGATCCCTTTTTAACCGATGAGAACTTTGTGCAGCGCTGCTTTCGCCACCACTGCCAAGGCAAAGATGGAGCAATTGTAGAGGGAGTGATGGGCCTCTTCGATGGACGAGCGCCCGCATCCCTGCCCGGCGAGACAGAACCCTTTTTTGCCAGCAGCGCCCACGTGGCCCGCCTGCTGGGGATCCCTGTGGTGTTGGTTATCGACGGCAGCGGCCTGGGAATGACGGTGGCCGCTCTGCTCTACGGCTTGAGCCGCTTTGATCCCCGCCTCACCATTGCCGGGGTGATTTTCAACTGCGTGGCCTCAGAGCGGCACGGCCAGATTTTACAGCAAGCAGCAGCGGCGGCGGGGATCCCGGTCTTGGGCCAGTTTCCCCGCCGTGAGGATCTGCGCCTGCCCAGCCGCCACCTGGGGTTGGTGCCCGTCTCAGAACTGGATCACTTCCCCCGCTGGCAGGAGACCTGGGCCGACCTGGCCGAGCAGCATCTGAATTGGGATGAGCTACTGCCCTTGATTCGCTCCTTGCCGCCGGCAGTGGGGGAGCTGTGGCCAGAGATTTCCCCACAACCGCGTCGGGTTCGGGTAGGGGTGGCCCGCGATGCCGCCTTTAACTTCTACTACGCCGACAACTTGGATCTCTTGCGGGCCTGTGGCGCCGAGCTGCTGGAGTACTCTCCCCTGCAGGTGGGGCTGTGGCCGCCGGAGCCCTGCGATGGCCTGCTGCTGGGGGGCGGGTTCCCAGAACTGTTTGCCGCCACCCTCTCCGAAAAAATAAGCCACCGCCCACCGCCGCCCGCCCATCCACCCCTCTATGCCGAATGCGGCGGGCTGATGGTGCTGGGACGATCCCTCACCGATTTCAAGGGAAAGACCTACCCCCTGGCCGGGCTGCTGCCTATCCAGGTGGACATGGGCGACCGGCTGTGTCTGGGCTACCGCGAGGCCACTGTCCTGCGCCCAACCCTGCTGGCCAAGGCCGGGGATCGCCTACGAGGGCACGAATTTCACCGCTCCCGCAGCACCCCTCTCTCCCCCAACCCAATCTACATCTGGGGATCCCCGCCTCACCAGGAAGGCTGGGCCGGTCGGCGCCTGCACGCCTCCTACCTGCATCTCCACTGGGGATCCCGTCCCGACCTGGCCATGCGGCTCTTACAAAGCTTCTTGAGGACAACTCTGCCCATCTCCCCTTAGAAGACCATGCCATCGCTGAGCCGTTGGATGGGCGGAGAAACATCTGACCTGAGCTCCGGCGGATCCAGGTCTTTGAGCCGCTTTTCCGGCCAGGCCAAGCGATCCGCGGATCCTCCGCGAGAATGTCGCCAGCGCCTGTGGAAGGGCATTTCCCCGCTGGGATCGTGATCGTGGCGGTCACGCAGTCGGCATCGAGGCGAGAATGCTCCGATTCACCGGCCAAAACCCTTTCAAATAGCAACTTACAGCGATCCCGAATGGCTTGAGGACTCTGAAAATAAGTCACTCGTTTTTCCTGAACAACAGATGCCGACCTTGAGCCCTTCCCTCTCAAGCATCCCTCGCTTCATCCAAGAGTTTTTCAGCATAATTGGGCGGGAACTCACCTTGCTCCACATTCGTCTACAAAACTTAGCCTTCTTGACTCCAAACACGCCAGCCTCTTGCAGAGGCTCAGAAACCTAGAGGGCAACCCAACCCAAAGGACTACATCTTGCTTCCCCACTGCTGAAACCCCTGTAGGAGTGGGCTTTGAGGCAATTGTCCACAAAAGGACTGCGTCGGGGCATTTCGAGAAAAGACTGAGCTAAGCACTGGGTGAGGATCCCAGTAGGTAAGAAGTTTTGAGTCGGGGTAAATTTTGATGTCTTTGGTTAAGACGAGTATGGGATACTACACCTTGGTGGGCTAGACTTTGCCTACCCTGTGGCTTTAATCACTTCCTTGAGGGTTTGTCGGTTGTTATCCTAGACATGTCTTTAGCTCTCAAGCAGAATAAGCATAAATTACTAGTTGGCTCATTTTCGGCTAGACTGAGCCCCACAGCGGGCGATTCATGTAGGGAGGAGTGTGATGTTCACACGGTTGGCGGAACAGTACCGCAGCTATGTTCAAGATCTGGTGATGAGTTTGCAGGCTCTGGCCATTGTTTTGGAGAAGCGGGGCTATCCAGCTTCTTGCTACACCTGCGGCACCTCATTTGAGAGCGCCTCCTTCATGGTCAGCTTACGGGAGGGGCACTTGATTCGCTTTTTGGTTTCCGAATGCTCCATTAGCTGGACAGAAATGCGGGATGACCGGGAGCTCATGAAACTGGAAGGAGCAGAGGCGATTCGCCAACTGCAGGATTTGGCAGAGCTGATCAAAGATGAGTTGGTGGCTGCTGCCCCGGCTGAGGCTCTGGTAGCCAGTGCGTAAACTACCCGACTCCGACCGCTCAGCGGTACGGAGCGGGCTTAAGCGCTCCGCGCCGCTGACGCGAACGGTAGCCCTGCAGTTGGCAAGCCAACCACGGGCCTCTGGGCCGGTTTACAGCGACCCCCAAAAGGGCAATCACGTTGGCACCGTTCAAATCTGCATCCCCTTCCCAACCGCAGACCGGGTTCACACAACGAAAACGCTTCCCTTCCCGTTGCCCAAGCCACAAACACTGATGGCAGGTCTGCGAGCTGTAGGCAGGCGGCACCACCACCACCTGGATCCCTGCTCTGGCGGCCTTGTAATGCACAAATTGCCGCAACGGGTAGAACGCCCCTCGCGCTAGCGGGCCGTAGGCCTCACTGTTCAACCGCCGCCGCTCCGTCTTGCTGCGCGGCTGTTGGTTGACACGCTCCCGGATCCCGGTCAGGTCTTCCAAGGCAATAAAACGGTGGGTGGCCTGTGCCCTAGCAACAATGGACTTGGAGATGCGATGGTTCACCCAAGTTTGAAAGCGCCTCTCCCGACCAGACAG
>NZ_JANSJD010000017.1:0-68202 GCF_047462395.1 Synechococcus sp. H55.7 | reverse complement strand
GTCAAGAACATGACCCGTAAAGCTAAGGGTAAAGGGAAGAAGCGCAAGGCCGGACTAAACAAGTCTATTTTGTCGGTGGGGTTTGGTACGCTGAACCAAATGCTGACCTACAAAATTGAGCAGAAAGGTGGTCTGGTCTTGTTTCTTCCCACGCAAACCCTTAAGCCGTCTCAGCGCTGTCCAAAGTGTGATGCGATTCACAAGGAGTGGGCAGACCTGAGTAATCGCTACCATGTCTGCCCTGCTTGTGGTTTTGCGATAGAGAGGGACAGGGGGACGGTGATGATACTGTACAACGTTGCCACTAATCAGCAACCGGGGTTGGGAACCCGCCTCGTGAGTCTTGGATGCTTCAGCTCTACTTCACAGACCCGGTACACGGGATCAATGAAGCAACTGGGGCAGAGGAAGAGACAAAAATCTCGCCGTAAAGCGGATGGGGAAACCCCACCCGCCTGCGCGGTGGGGTAGTTCATCTATCACGAAGTTCTTTCCTTTTCGTGCTCAAGTCGGGGCTGACAAGAGTAGTTACGATGTTCTCATCCAGGGGAGCCGCGGAGTTGTCTCGATGGGCCAGGAGATTGCCTCCTTCAGCTTTGGCGCAGAGGACTTTGCCGAGTTCAAAGCTCGGCTGCAGCAGGAGACAGATCTGCTGGACCGCTGGCTGGCCGCCGCGCCGGGGCTGGATCCCGCCTGTCAGCCTTTTGCCCAGGGATCCCCGGTGGGAGGGTTCGAGCTGGAGGCTTGGCTGGTGACTCCTCAGGGGGATCCGGCCCCGATCAACTCAGCCTACCTGGAGGCTGTCAACGACCCGCTGGTGGTGCCGGAACTGGCCCGCTTCAACATCGAGCTCAACAGCCGGCCCCAGGTTTTGGCTGCATCCGCTCTGCGGCAGCTCCGCCAAGAGCTGGAACAGACCTGGGATCGCTGCTGCCGAGTGGCCGAGCAACTGCAGGCAGGGCTGATGATGATCGGCATTTTGCCCACGCTGCAGCAGCAGCAGCTCACTTTGGAGATGATCTCCCCCCGCAAGCGCTACCTGGCCCTCAACGAGCAGATCCTAAACCTGCACCGGCGCGAGCAACCCTCGGGGATCCCGCCCCTGGGGCTGGCGATCGCAGGGCCTGCCGCCCGGCTACGCGTCACCCACCCAAACGTCATGCTGGAGGCAGCCACCACCTCTTTTCAAATCCATCTGCAGGTGTCGCCCCACCAGGCAGCCCGCTACTTCAACGCTTCCCTGCTCGTATCGGCTCCCTTGGTAGCCCTGGCAGCCAATTCTCCCTATCTGTTTGGGCACGACCTGTGGGCGGAAACCCGCATCCCGGTGTTTGAGCAAGCCTTGGATGGCCCACCCCCCCTCGCCCCCACCCACCAAGCTCGCGTTACCTTCGGGCAAGGCTATGTCCAGGGATCCCTAATGGAGCTGTTCTGGGAAAATCTGCACCGCTACCCGGTGGTGTTGCCGCAAAGGTTAGCCGCTGCCCCGACCGAGCTGGCCCACCTGCGTCTGCACAACGGCACCATCTGGCGCTGGAACCGCCCCCTCATCGGCTTGGATCCCGTTCCCCACCTGCGCATCGAACAGCGGGTGGCTGCAGCAGGCCCCACCCTGCCGGACATGATCGCCAATGCGGCCTTTTACTTTGGCCTGGTGCAAGCTCTGGGATCCCGACCTCTTCCCCCGGAGCAGGAGCTGAGCTTTGCCCAGTGCCGCGCCAATTTTTATACGGCCGCCCGCTTCGGCCTCGAGGCCCCCATCACCTGGCTCAACGGTTGGCAGGGATCCCTGCGCCAATTGTTGCTGCAAGAGCTGCTCCCGCAAGCAGAGGCGGGCTTGGCGCAACTGGACTTGGCGCCCCAGGACATCCAGGAGTACCTGGGCATTCTCCGCGGCCGTGTCGAGTCGGGGCAGAATGGGGCCACCTGGCAGCGCCGCTACGTGGCTCGGCATGGTAAAGATATGCAACAATTGACCTGTGCCTACTGGGAACGGCAGCGGCAAGGTCAGCCGGTACACACCTGGGATCTCGGCTAGGGAAGCCGTCTCCCCATAGTTGCCGGCGGGGGGGATAGGTCACCGCTTGGGCATGCCTGCATCGGAAGGGATGCTTTCTCAAAGGTCAGGGCGGCGACCTAAGCCACAAGCACGACAGCCAGTTGTTTACCTCCAGCTAAGGATGAGACAGTTCGCTACCCCAATCTCCATCTCCCCTCTCCCGTTGGGAGAGGGGCTGGGGGTGAGGGCCTATTTCACGGATCCCCTTTGTCCTTAAGCAGCCAAAAGGTTTGCGTTGAGGTGCTTGCCCAAAAAACCGTATGCTCACTGTTCTCGATCACCTGCCGGAGCAACTCCTAGATTTAGAAGCCCATCAACTCTACGACCGATTGGGCGGGCCAACCCTCATCCATCTGGCGGGACGACGGGATCCCCCCTTGTTTGTGTCCGTCCTGCTGCACGGCAACGAGGTCACCGGCTGGCAGGCGGTGCGACAGCTTCTGCGCCGCTACGTCCAGCGGGAACTGCCCCGTTCCCTGTCCCTTTTCATCGGCAATGTGTGGGCTGCTCGCCAAGGACAACGGCGGCTAGACGGCCAACCGGACTACAACCGCATCTGGGGCCCCGGCTCCACCCCCGAACACGCCATGGCCCAGGCCGTCCTGCAGCAGATGCAGCAGCGGGGCGTGTTTGCCAGCGTCGATATTCACAACAACACCGGCACCAACCCCCACTACGCCTGTGTCAACTACTTAGATGCTTCTACCCTGCACCTGGCCACCCTGTTTGGGCGCACCGTCCTCTACTTCACCAAACCGGAAGGGGTACAGAGCATGGCCTTTGGTCGCTTCTGGCCGGCGGTAACCCTGGAATGTGGCAAGCCGGATCAGCCCCACGGCACCCAACATGCCCGCGAATTTCTGGAAGCCTGCCTGCACCTGTCAGCAATCCCTCAGCGCCCCGTCCTTAGCCAGGATATCGACCTGTTCCACAGCGTTGCCATCGTCAAGATCCCAGACGAGGTGAGCTTCAGCTTTGGGGAAGAGGCGGACGACCCACACCTGCGCTTTCCCCCCGATTTGGATCTCTTCAATTTCCGGGAGCTCCCTCCCCACACCCGCATCGGCTGGACGAGCAACGGCTTTCACCTCGACGTGCAAGACGAGCAGGGCCAAAATGTGGCCGATCGCTTCTTCTACGCCCAAGATGGCGAAATTCGCACCCGCGTGCCCATTATGCCGAGCATGCTCACCCTCAACAGCCGCATCATCCGCCAAGACTGCCTCTGCTACTTGATGGAGCGCTACCCTCTGGCCGCTATCGCCCCCCCCTCAGACAAAAGACCCCGGCTGTTGTAGAAAATCCAGCTCTGCGGCTGTAGAGGGGCGACCGAGAACGGCATTGCGATGGGGGAAGTTGTTGATCAAACCCCTGGGCCACCCAAAGCCAAGGGATCCGTTGCAACGGCAGGGGGAGTGCCGCGAAACCCATTGCGGGGAAACCAGAGAACTCCGTCTCGCTGCAAGGGATGGCAGGTACGCTAACGTGAGACAGAATCCTCAAAACTGCCAACTGAGCACACGGGATCCCTATGTTGCGCCTGCTGCGGATCGAGAACTTTGCCCTGATCGAGCACTTGGAGATTCCCTTTCGGGCGGGGCTGAACGTGCTGACCGGAGAAACGGGCGCGGGCAAGTCCATCATTCTCGACGCCCTGGATGCCGCCCTAGGCGGGCCGGCGCGAGCCCTGCGCAGCGGCAGCGAGCGAGGTCTGGTGGAAGCGGTTTTCCATCTCAATCCCGAGCTGGCAGCCTGGCTAGAACAAGAACAAATCGACCCCCTAGAGGAGGGCTTGGTCTGTAGCCGCGAACTGCTGTTGCGCAACGGCAAACTCACCAGTCGTTCGCGGGTGAATGGGGTGCTGGTGAACAAAGCCCAGATGCTCAGCCTGCGCTCCCAATTGGTGGAGATCACCGCCCAGGGGCAAACGGTTCAAATCCAATCTCCGCAAACCCAGCGCCGTTGGCTGGACGATTTTGGCGGCGAAAAGCTGCTGCGAACACGCGCAGAAGTGGCCGCCCTCTACCAAACTTGGAACTATCTGAAAACAGAGACAGAATCCCGCCGGCAAAACCAGCAACTGCGCCTGCAACGGCTAGACCTGCTGCAGTTGCAAGCGCAAGAACTGCTCGCCCTGCGGCTGGAGGATCCCGACGAGCTGGCCAAACTGGAGCGGGAGCGGGATCGCCTGGCCCACCGGGTGGAGCTGCAGCAGCAAAGTTACGCAGCCCACCAACTGCTCTACCAAAATGACAGCGGCTCACCGGCCATCGCCGACCTGTTGGGCCAGGCCGAACGGTTACTGCAAGCTATGACCCAGCGGGATCCCGACCTGGCCCCTCTGGCCGAGATGCTCAGCAGCGCCCTCATTCAGGTAGAGGAGGTGGGGCGAGAGCTGCTGCGCTACGGCGAGACGCTGGAGGCGGATCCCGGTCGGTTGAATAAAATTGAACGGCGCCTTGCCCAACTCCGACAAGCCTGCCGCAAATACGGCCCCACCTTGGCCGAGGTGATGGCCCATGCGGAGCGGGTGCAGGCCGAGTTGGCCCAACTGCGAGGCGACAACACCGACCTGGAGGAATGGCAGGCACGGCTGGACAAAGCTGCCCAAGACTTGGAGTGCCATTGCCGAGTGCTCTCCCAACTGCGCCACCAGGCGGCCCGCCAACTGGAAGAGGCCCTTCTTGAGGAGCTCAAGCTGCTGGGGATGGGCGCAGTGCAATTCCAGGTGCGGATCCAACCCGGCCCCCCGACGGCAGAAGGGGTGGATCAGGTGAGCTTCTGGTTCAGCCCCAACCCGGGTGAGCCCCTACAGCCTCTGGCCAGCATCGCCTCCGGCGGCGAGATGAGCCGTTTTTTGCTGGCCCTGAAAGCCGTATTCAGCCGCATCGATCCGGTGACCACCATGGTTTTTGACGAGATCGATGCCGGTGTGTCCGGCAAAGTGGCCCAAGCCATCGCCACCCAGTTGCACAGCATCGCCCAAGATCACCAGATCCTCTGCGTCACCCACCAGCCCCTGATCGCTGCCTTGGCAGATCACCACCTGCGGGTTTACAAGGTGGTGCAGCAAAAACGAACTTCTGTGCGGGTGGAACTGCTAGGAGAACGGGAACGCCGCGAAGAATTGGCCCAACTGGCCGCCGGCCACTCCGCCCAAGAAGCGATGACCTTTGTAGAGGCTCTCCTCAAGCAAGCGGCTCAACTGCGCCAGCCCCGCCTAGCTCCCCTCTCCCTCGGGGAGAGGGGCTGGGGGTGAGGGCCTCAACCGCCCAAAAACAGCTCCAGCACCTCGGGATTGTTCAACAGGTTGGGGCCGGTGTCCTCGAAGCGGTTTTCTCCCATAGATAAGACGTAGCCCCAGTCCGCCATCTGCAGGGCCTGCTTAGCATTCTGCTCCACCATGAGGATGCTGACGCCAAGGCGGTTGATCTGCCGCAGGAGGGCAAAGGTCTGCTCGATGTACAGGGGCGACAGGCCGGCTGTCGGCTCATCCAGCAACAACAACTGTGGCTCTGCCATCAACGCTCGTCCCATAGCCAGCATCTGCCGCTGTCCGCCCGACAGGGATCCCGCCACCTGGCGCCGCTTCTCTTGCAGGGGCGGAAACAGCTCATAAACCCGCTCCAGTTGGGCGGCATAGCCATCGCGTCGGATGAAGGCCCCCATCTCCAAGTTTTCCTGCACGGTGAGGGAAGGAAAGACGTTGTTGGTTTGGGGCACAAAGCCGATCCCCCGTCGCACCAGTTGCTCGGCAGGGAGATGCGTGATGTCGGATCCCTGAAACAGCACCCGGCCTGTGCGGATGGTGGCTAGGCCAAACAAAGATTTCAGTACCGTCGATTTGCCCGCTCCGTTGGGGCCGATGATCACCACGATTTGGCCAGGGTTCACCTTCAAGTGGATCCCTTTGAGGATGTCCACCCCCCGGTAGCCACTGTAGAGATCTTGGATGTCCAGCAAAGGGGTCATGAGAGGGATCCCTCCGAAGGCAGAGAAGAGGGTTTGGATGGACTCAGGGAGTCGGCCAGCGCCACCGATCCCAGATAGGCCTCCCGCACGGCTGGGTTTTGTTTAATCTCCTCCATGGATCCCTGGGTCAACACCCTGCCGGCGGCCATAACTACCACGTGGTCGCAGAGACGGGTTACCAGATCCAAGTCGTGCTCGATGATGCAGAAGGTACAGCCGCGCTCGCGGTTGAGATACTCGATAAAGCGCATCAGATCCGCCAGCAACGTGCGGTTGACGCCGGCCCCCGGTTCGTCCAGTAGGATCACCCGCGCATCGGCCATGAGGGTGCGCCCCAGTTCCAGCAGCTTCTTCTGCCCACCGGAAAGGGTGACGGCCAGTTGATCCCGCAGATGGATGAGGTTGAGCCGTTGCAAAACCTCTTCGGCCCGAGCTTGCAGGTTGCGTTCTTGTCGTTGCACCTGCCGCCAGCGGAACCAGGCATTGAACAGGTTCTCCCCCACCTGTTGGGGCGGGACGACCATCAAGTTCTCCAGGACGGTCATGCGGCCAAACTCGCGCGGGATCTGAAAGGTGCGCACCAGGCCGCGCCGGAACAGATGGTGGGGGGGCAGGCCGGTGATGTCTTCCCCATCCAGCCAGATGCGTCCGCTACTGGGCCGAACGAACCCGGCGATGATGTTGAAAAGCGTGGTTTTCCCGGCCCCATTGGGGCCGATCAAGCCCGTGATCCGACCGGTTTCAATGCGGAAGGAACAGTGATCTACCGCGCTGATGCCGCCAAACCGTTTGGAGATGTCGTCGATAACAATCACGCTGCCCGATGAGTTCAGTATTTCAATATAATGAGCCCAATTGCCGAGTTTGCTTATTATCCTTCCCGGATCCCTCTGGGAGCAACTGCCCTTGGAGGTTGCAGCCAACCCTGCGGCAGCTAGGGAACGGGCGAGATACTGAGTCTGGCCCGCTTGTTTTCTGGAGCCATCTTTTTTGAGGGAGTGGGGAACGCTTTAAGGCGAGCCAACGTCTAACTGCTACAATTCAACACTTGGCTTTTGGGATCTGAGTTCTACTTTCTCTTGCCTCACAGGAGGTTGTTGGTTATGTCTCGCATGCACAAACTCACCCGACGCGCCTTTGCGGCGGCGGCTGCCCTGACGGCGGCTGCTCTGGCCACCACTTTGCTGCCCGGCACGGCCCAGCAGGCTGCTCAAACGCCGGTCAAGATTGGGGCTCTGCTGTCTTTGACAGGAGATCTGCAGGCCTATGGAGAAAATTGCCTCAAGGGCATCAAGCTGGCCCTCGACCAGATCAACGCTGCCGGTGGCATTTTGGGATCCCCTGCTCAGGTAGTGGAGGCCGATGACCAGACCTCGGCCCAGCCGGCTATCGACGCCGCTCAGCGGCTGGTGAATGTGGAGAAGGTAGCCGGTATTATCGGTGCCCTGGGCAGCGGCATCACCATCCCGGTGGCCACCACGGTGACAGCTCCCAACGAGATCCCGCAAATTTCCCCGGCTTCCACCGCTCCCACCATCACCACCCTAGAGGACAGCGATTTTCTGTTTCGCACCGTTCCTTCTGATGCTTTCCAAGGGGTAGCCCTAGCCCAGGTTACCCGCGAAGAGAATCTAGAGCGGCTGGCGGTCATCTACATCAACAACGACTACGGTAAGGGGCTGGCCGACAGCTTTAAGGCGGCCTTTGAAAAGCAGGGCGGCAAGATCACCAAAGCTGTTCCCTACGATCCCGGCAAGGCCTCCTACCGCAGCGAGCTGACCCAACTGAAGGAAGGGGATCCCCAGGCGTTGGTGCTGATCGGCTACCCCGAAAACGGCGTGGTCATCCTGCGGCAAGCTTTGGAAGAAGGGCTATTCGACCGCTTTGTCTTCACCGATGGCATGCGCTCTCCCGATCTGGCAGCCCAGGTGGGAGCCGATAAGCTAGAGGGATCCATCGGCACCTCGCCCCAGGCCCTCACCGACAGCAAAGCCTACCAGATCTTTGCCGACGCCTACAAAGCTGCCTACGGGGAGCTGCCTCCCACCCCCTACATCGACACCGCCTATGATGCCGCCTTCCTCTTAGCTTTGGCCATCCAAAAAGCCGGCAGCACCGATGGCACTGCCGTTCGCGATGCCTTGCGCCAAGTGGCCAATCCCCCCGGCACCGAGATCTTGCCCGGCGAGTGGGCCAAGGCGGTGGAGCTGCTGAAGCAAGGGGAGGATATCAACTACACCGGCGCTTCCGGCTCGCTGGACTTCGACGAGAAGGGGGATGTGGCTGGAACCTTTGCCCACTGGACTTTCCAAGGGGGGAAGGTAGTCGATCTGAAAGTGTTTGAGCCGGGGAGCTAATTTCCTTTGGGGGTTTTCTAACGGTTAAGTACAGTCAAATAAGCAACAGGGGCCTGCAAGGAGCACTCTTTGCAGGCTTTTTTGCGGCAAGTCAACAGAGCCTTCTGGACAAAACAGGCTAAAGTGTCGGCATCCTGGCGTCTTGTGGAGAATCCTCAATGTTGCCCACCCAACTTGTCGCTGCAATGGCAGCCCTGCTCAGCTTCGGGTTTGCTCCAGCCGCCCTAGCCCAGATCCCCCACCTTGAGCAGACGGCACTCCCAAACGACAGCGCCACCCTTTTGCAAAGCAATGTCCTACAAAACATCGTCTTCGTCGTGCCCAACGCCCCAACGCAGCACTACGCTGGCAGGTGGGGTTGGCGCAGCAGCCCCTCACCGCCCCCTGCCCCCATCACAATCCTGATCCTCAACTCCCAAGCCAACCTGTCCGCCGAGGCAGCCGAGCCGCAGACCTGTGGCCAGCGCTGCCAGGGATCCCTGCGCCTGCCGTAAAGAAGAGGCGGCTGCTTGCACTTCAGACTGCCCAAGCCCGCAATCCGGCTCGCGGCAATGCTCGGATCCGCAGGGATGGGGGTTGATATAATTCAGGGCAATTGTCCACCGCTGGGCGGCAGAGGGTTTTAGCGCAATCTTGGCCCAGCTTTCCAATCTTTGTGGTGTGCGAGGGATCCCTATGAATTGTTCCAGGCAACTCTGCCCTTGGCTAGCTTCAGCCCTGACCTGTGGGATGGTGCTACACACCGCTGCAGCTTGGGCACAGCCCCAACCCGGCACCCTGGATCTGCGCACCGGTGGCGATGCCCCCGCCCAACCCACCCCCACACCTACCCCCGCCGCCGGCGAGCCAGAAGTTGAAGTTTTGGTGGCAGAAGTGGTGGTCGAGGGTACCGACGACCCAGAGCTGATCGAGCAGGTTTACAAGGCTATTCGCACCCGCGCCGGCGAGGTCTCCACTCGTTCCCAACTGCGGGAAGACATCAACGCCGTGTTTGCCACCGGTTTTTTTGCCGATGTGCGGGCGGTGCCTTCCGATACGCCTCTGGGGGTGCGAGTTACCTTTGAAGTCAAGCCCAACCCCACCCTCAAAGCCGTGCGCACGGAAGGGGCAAAAGTTTTGGATCCGGAGGTGCTCCAAAAGGCCTTTGCCGACCAGGAAGGGCGGGTGCTCAACTTTGGCAAGCTGCAGGCAGCAGTGGCCGAGATTGAGCAGTGGTATGCCGACAAGGGCTACGTGCTGGCCAAAGTGACAGATGTGCGCTCCTCCGAAGATGGCACTCTCACCCTGGAAATTGCCGAAGGGGAGATCGAGGATATTCGCGTGCAGGGCAACACCAAAACCCGCGACTTCATCATCACCCGCGAGCTGAAGTCCAAGCCAGGGGATGTGTTCAACCGCAACCAAATCCAGGAAGACCTGCAGGCGGTTTTCAACCTCAACCTCTTTCAGGATGTAAATGTGGGGCTCAACCCCGGCCAGGATCCCGACAAGGTGGTGGTGGTGGTGAACGTGGAAGAGCGCCGCACTGGCACCTTGAGCGGCACCATCGGCGTCAGCTCGGCCACAGGGGTCTTTGCCGGCCTCAGCGTCTCGGAAGAAAACTTGGGCGGCAACAACCAGAGCGCCAGCTTCAATGTGCAGTTGGGCACCAACGAAACTCTGTTTGATTTGAACTTCACCGACCCGCGCATTGCCACGCTGGAGATCCCCACCTCCTACAACGTCAACATCTCCAACCAGCAGAGCTCCAGCTTTGTTTTCAACGAGGGATTGACCTTGCCCAACGGGGATCCCGTGCGCATCAACCGGCTGGGCGGCAGCGTCACCTTCTCGCGTCCCATTGGGGGCAATTGGCGGGCCAGCTTGGGCACCCGCGTCCAATTTGTGGAAGCCCGCAACAGCAACGGCGAGCAGGAGCGCTTTGATGTGCTGGGCAACCCGATTACCTTCAGCGCCAGCGGCCAAGACAGCTACACCACCCTGCGGCTCGGCCTCGTCAACGACAGCCGCGACAACCCCAACAGCCCCAGCCAGGGATCCGTCTTTCGCATCTCCAGCGAACAGTCGGTACGTCTATTCGAGAATGGCCTCAACGCCAACCGCCTCGAGACCAGCTACAGCCAGTTCATTCCCGTCAAGCTGTTCGAGACCCGCAGCGAACGACCGCAGGTGCTGGCCTTTGACGTGCGGGCGGGCACCACGATTGGCGACTTGGCTCCCTACGACGCTTTCCCCATCGGCGGGGGCAGCTCGGTGCGGGGATTTTTTGAGGGTGGCGTCGGCTCCGGTCGCAGCTTTGCCACGGCGACGGCGGAGTTGCGTTTTCCCCTTTTCGACCCGGTGGGGGCAGTGGTCTTCGCCGACTACGGCACCGATCTGGGCAGCGGCGCGGCGGTCATCGGCAATCCTGCGGCGGTGCGCAACAAGCCGGGCAGCGGTTTGGGGCTGGGGGCCGGTATCCGCATCCAATCTCCCTTGGGGCCGCTGCGCATCGACTACGCAATCGGGCAAGGGGAGGCCGGCCAGGCCCAACTGCACTTTGGCATTGGCGAGAAGTTCTAGCTTGGCGGTGGATCTGCTGCCGGCTTGCTATGGTGGGAGCAAGTGCTCGTGAGGGAAGCAACCGATGAAACGGCAACTTGGCCAATCGTTCCGCGGCGGATCTTGGGTACTCTTGCTCTGCGTCAGCCTAGCCCTGGCAGGGTGTGGGCCGTTGGCGCGGCTGGGCATCGGCACAACCCCCATCGCCCAGATCGAACAAAATCCTTCCCGCTACACCAATGTGTACGTCCGCGGTCGTGTGGTCAATCAAATAGGCGTGTTTGGCCAGGGCATGTACGAGATCCAAGACAACAGCGGCTCCCTCTGGGTCATCACCGACAGGGGCCTGCCGGCCATGAACAGCACCGTAACCGTGCGCGGCAAGGCCCAAGAGGGCATCGTGCTGGGGGGACGCAGCTTCGGGGTCTCGTTGGTGGAAGCAGAGCGCTTCTAGCCGGCCCCCAAAGCCAGCATGGAGACGCGGCCCGCCAAAGTTTTGGCAATTTGCCGCAGGGCTTGGGCCGAAGCCGACTCGGGCTGGCCGACCACAATCGGCTGACCCGCATCTCCCCCTTGGCGCAGGGCAATCTCCAACGGGATCCGCCCCAGCAGTGGGATCCCCAGCTCGCGGGCCGTGGTCTCTCCGCCGGCTGAGCCGAAGATATCGTACTGGCGATCCGGTAGGTCGGGTGGAATGAAGTAGCTCATGTTCTCCACAATGCCGAGAATGGGCACCCCCAACTGGCGAAACATGTTCAAGCCCTTGCGGCTATCCAGCAGGGCCACCGACTGCGGCGTAGTGACGATCACAGCTCCCGCCAGCGGCACCGCCTGCACCAGGGTCAGTTGCGCATCCCCGGTGCCGGGGGGCATGTCCACGATGAGATAGTCCAGCTCCCCCCACTGCACCTGGTAGAGGAATTGCCGGATGACGCCGTTGAGCATCGGCCCCCGCCAGATCACCGGCTGATCCCGCCCCACCAAGAGACCCATCGACACCATCTTGACGCCGTAGTTCTCCAGGGGGAAGATGTCCTCGCCGCCGTCTTCCCGCTTGCGCACCAACAGAGAGCGATCCTGCAACCCCAGCATCAGCGGCACATTGGGGCCGTAGATATCGGCATCCAGCAGCCCCACCCGCGCTCCGCTCTGGGCCAGGGCAACCGCCACATTCACCGATACCGAGGTTTTGCCCACCCCCCCCTTGCCGCTGGAGATGGCGATGATGTTGCGCACGCCGGGGACAGACTGGCGATCCGGCAGGGAGGGCGAGCGGGGAGTTTCTGCTGTAACGGTGACCTCGATGGTTTCAACGGGAGCCAGGCGGCGGATGGCAGCCTTGCACTCCTCGACGATGAATTCCCGCAAGGGGCAGGCCGGTGTCGTCAGCACCAGGGTAAAGGCCACCCGCTCCGGCTCGACGCGAATGTCGCGGATCATGTTCAGTTCCACCAGGCTGCGGCGCAGCTCCGGATCTTGAACCGGGCGCAACGCCTCAAGGATGGCGGCAGCATCGAGGGTGGAGGTGGTCATGGCATCAAAAATGAAGTAACGGCTCTATTTTTCACTCTAATCGGTTTTTCTCCAGGGTCTTCGCCCGCTGGCAGGACAGTTGCGAAACTGTCTGCCAACGCTGGCCCTCTGTAGCCGACTGGCCTAGGCTGGCTCTGGTTGGAAGACAAGGCTGTTGGCCGACGGAGGAGGGCAATGGTGCAAGCGCTGATCATGGGAGTCGGTTTGTGGTTGGGACTGACGTTCTTGGCCCAGTTGATCCCTCTGCTGGAAAAGAGAGGCTCCTGCCGCCCCTCAAGCTGGGATGAGCCCACTCCCTCCCGCGAGCTGCAGCCCACCTCGGCCTGGGATCCCTCCTGCCGCTACTTTTCTCGCTCACCCTATCTGCCCTGTGCTGTCAACCCCCTAGGATCCTGTCGCTGCCCTCATTACGTCGCGCCTCCAACCGCTGGGGGAAAAAGAATAAGCTGGAGTCTGTACCCGTGCCGATGTTCCAGGAAAAGAGTGGGTGGAGCCGGGCAAAAGTATGGAAATTCGTCCTGCCACGCCTGAGGATGTGCCCGTTCTGTTTGATCTCATCTGCGCTTTGGCCGAGTACGAGCACCTGAGCCACCTGGTAACGGGATCCGCCGAGCTGCTGCAACAGCATCTGTTTGGCCCCGAAGCCTTTGCTTCGGCCTTGTTGGCAGAAGTGGGGGGGCAAGCGGTGGGGTTTGCCCTCTACTTTCGCAACTTTTCCACCTTCCTCACCCGACCGGGGATTTACCTGGAAGACTTGTTTGTGCTGCCGGAGTTTCGCGGCAGGGGCATTGGCAAGGCGCTCTTGGCGCGGGTGGCCCAGGAGGCAGTGGCCAAAGGATATGGGCGGCTGGAGTGGATGGTGTTGGACTGGAACCAGCCAGCAATTGAGTTCTACCGGCGCCTGGGTGCCAAGCCACATCCGGAGTGGATCCTGCACCGCGTGGTGGGTGCTGAGCTGGAAGCTTTGGCTCGGCTGGCCGAGGATCCCTACCCCTCTTGAGCAAGAGATCCCAGGGATCCCTGCGCGAAAGGGGGATCCAGACCTCTATACTTAGCGGCTGAGCCGAGGTTGAGCCGAGCATGAGCCCAACGCAAACCGTCACTCCCCAGGGGGCTGAGATCCTCTGCATTGGCACAGAGCTACTCTTGGGGGAGATTACCAACACCAACGCCCAATACCTAGCAGCCGAGCTGGCCAAGCTGGGGATCCCGCACTACTACCAAACGGTGGTGGGGGACAACGAAGCCCGCATCCACCATGCTTTGGAGGTGGCCTGCAACCGCTCCAGCCTGCTTTTAATTACAGGAGGGCTGGGGCCAACCCCGGATGATCTGACCCACGCGGCACTGGCCTCTTTTTTCGGCGTGGAGATGGTGGAGCACCCGCAGGTTTGGGAGGAGATTTTGCGAAAGTACGGGCAGCGGGGCCTTGTGCCCTCGCCCAGTAACCGCAAGCAGGCTTTTCTGCCTCAGGGGGCAACCATCCTGCCCAACCCCCTGGGCAGCGCCTGTGGCCTCATCTGGCAGCCCCGGCCCGACCTGCACATTCTCACCTTCCCCGGCGTGCCGCGGGAGATGCAGCAGATGTGGCAGGAGACGGCTGTGCCCTATTTGCGCTCCCTGGGCTGGGGCAAGGAAGTGTTTTACAGCCGCGTGTTGCGCTACTGGGGCATTCCTGAATCGACCTTGGCCGAACGGGTGGGATCCCTGCTGGCGGGGGAAAATCCCACGGTCGCTCCCTACGCCAGCCAGGGGGAGGTGCGCCTGCGGGTTACCGGACGTGCCCCCACGCGTGAGGCGGCGGAAGCATTGATTGCCCCGGTGGTGGAGCAGATTTTACAGATTTCCGGGGAAGACTACTTCGGCAGCGACGAGGCCACCTTGGCCAGCGTGGTGGGGGAGTTGCTGCTGCAGCGGGGGCAAACCCTGGCGGTGGCGGAATCCTGCACCGGTGGCCTGCTGGGGCAGTTGGTAACCGGGATCCCGGGCAGCTCCCGCTATTTTGTTGGGGGGATCGTTGCCTACGACAACCGCATCAAGGAGCAGCTCTTGCGGGTGGATCCCGCGGCGCTGCAGCAGCAGGGGGCCGTGAGCGAGCCGGTGGCGGCCCAGATGGCGCTGGGGGCCAAGCAAGTCCTCGGCTCCGACTGGGCCTTGAGCATCACCGGCATTGCCGGGCCAGACGGGGGTACCCCCACCAAGCCGGTTGGCCTTGTGTATCTGGGCTTGGCCGACCTGGAGGGGAAAGTGGAAGTCCACGAGTACCGCTTCGGCAGCTTGCGGGGCCGCGAGGGGGTGCGCTGGTGGAGCGCCCAGACGGCGCTGGATTGCCTGCGGCGGCGCTTGCTCCGCTACCCCCTTTCGGGGGATCCACCTCAGCAAGGCCAGATCCTTGAGTAAGCTGGGGGAGCAGAGAGATCTCGGAGCGGGCTGATGACCCCCGCGGAGGCGGGCAAAGAGGCGCTGCGGCAGGGCCGCTTTCAAGAGGCCATCCAACTGCTGGAGGCCTACTTGGCTCAATCTCGCCAGCAGGGCGGAGCAGCAGCGATCCCGACAGGCTCCTCCGACAGCCAGACCCTGGAGGCCCAGATGAACCTGGTGCGGGCCTACCATCTGGCGGGCGAGGCGGAGAAGGCGCGGGCGCTTTGTCTGGAACTGCTGCAGCACCCGGATCCCCAGGCGCGAGGCTGGGCCCAAAAAATCCTGCCCCGCCTGCCCCAAACGGTGGAAAAACCCGCTGCTTCCCCGCCCTCCCCAGAACCGGCTTCTGAGGCTCAGCCGCTCTCCAGCCGCCAACGGGCCGCTCAACTGGGCCTGAGGATCCCCCTGCCGGAGCGGGCCGGTTCTCTACGCTGGGCCAAGTGGGGATCCCTGGGGGTGGGCATCCTCTTCCTCTGGTGGCTGAGTTTTGTGCTGGTGGGCGCTCACCTAGATTTCGGACGGCTGAGTTTTCCGCGGCAACTTTGGTTTTTGCAAGGGTTGCTGCCCTGGCTGCGCAATGGCCTGCGCTGGTTGGTAGCCGGCAGCCTGGCGGTCAACTTTGGCGTCGGCCTTTTGTTTTTTGCCCCCTGGCTGATGGATCACCTGCACCGGCGGCTGCACAAGCTGCGCTGGACCACCTTGGGGGAAATTGAGCGCCACAGTCCCGAGGCGGCCCGCCTGCTGCAGCGCCTCTGCGCCCAAAAACAACTGAAACAACCCCGCCTAGGGGTGATCCCGGAAGGGGGGCCGCTGGCTTTTGTTTACGGCACTCTTCCCGACGGCGGCCGCATCGTGGTCACCCAGGCCCTGTTGCAGCAGCTTGCCCCGGATGAGATTGCCGCCGTCTATGCCCAAGCCCTGGGGCGCATCGTCAACGGCGACATCCTGGTTATGACCCTGCTGGGATCCCCCCTTCAACTGGTTTACTTGGCTCTGGAGCAGGTGAGCCAACTGGGGAACAAACGGCGGGATCTCATCGGCCATGCGGCCCCCCTGCTCTACCTAATCTACACAGTGCTTTCCTACCCGCTGTTTTTCCTCTCTCGCCTGGGCACCTCCCACGCCGATCACTTCGCGGTGGAGGCCACGGGCAACCCCAACGGGCTGGTGGCCGCTCTGCTCAAGTCGGCTGCCGGCCTGCAGGAGGCCCACAAAAACGACCGCCGCCCATCTTCGCTGCTGCACTGCACCCGACTGTTCAGCTTCTTGGACTTCAAAACCACCGCCGCTGCCAGTGCCGCCGTCCGCCTGCGGGATCCCGCCCAAGCTGGCCAAGTCTTTCTCTGGGATCAGCTCAACCCCTGGGCCCGCTGGATGCAGGTCAACTCCAGCCATCCGTTGCCGGGGCACCGCTTCCAGGTTTTGGCGGAGTATGCGCAACGGCTGCGCCTGCTGCCGGAGTTGCGCCTGGGATCTGGATCCAAGTTGGATGGGGTCCGTCTGCAAAGCCGCTTCTGGCTGGATCTGGCCATCTACGCTGCCGAAGTGGTCGGGATCCTCGTCGGTTGGCTGGTGGGGCTGATCCTCTACCTGCTGCTGCAAGATCGCCTCGATCCCAAAGTCATTGCTGCGGTAGCGGTGGTGGGCTGTGGCCTAGGCCTGGGATCCAAGGCGGTGTTGATGTACCGCGGATCCCTGTCGCCCCAGACAACTGATGTACTCCACTTGCTGGCTGACCCCGAGGCGGATCCCTGCCGTGGCCAGCCGGTGGAGCTGGAAGGAGAGCTGCTGGGCTTGGGACAAGCCGGCTATCAACTGGGGGCGGAGCCGAAGCTGCAAGATGCCACCGGGCTGATCCCGCTGCGCTTTACCTCTCCCCTGGGACCGGTGGGCAATGTCTTTTCCGGCCTAAAGCAGCTCCGTGCCCTCATGGGCCGGCGGGTCAAGGTGGTGGGCTGGTTCCGCCGCGGCAACACCGCCTGGGTGGATCTGGCCTATGTGCAAGTGGGATCCGACCGGCTCCACAGCCGTCCCCGCCTGTGGCTGGCTTTGTTGGGTTTGGGAGTTGTCTTGCTGGGGATTTGGGGGGCCTTCTATTTCCCCAACCTGCGCTTCTACCTGCGACGGTGGTAGCCGACCACTAGCGACGAGAGGCCGTCAACTGCGCCTTGCGCAGCCGCACCGACTGGGGCGTGATCTCCACCAGCTCGTCCTCGCCGATGTACTCCAGCGCCCGCTCCAGGTTCATCTCCACCGGCGCCTGCAAATGCACCAGCTCTTCCCCGCTGGCAGCCCGGTGGTTGGTCAGTTGCTTGGTTTTGCAGACGTTCAACTCCAAGTCCTGTGGACGGTTGTGCTCGCCCACGATCATGCCCTTGTAGACGCGGGTACCTGGCGTAATGAAGAACACCCCGCGGTCTTCCGCATTTTTCAGTGCGTAGCTGGTGGCCACCCCTTCTTCAAAGGCGATCAGCACCCCGTTGCGGCGCATTTCCATTTCAGAGGTCAGGGGGCGATACTCCAAAAAGCTGTGGCTCATGATCCCCTCGCCGCGGGTGATGCGGATAAACTCCCCACGGAAGCCGATCAGCCCTCGGGCCGGGATGACAAACTCCAACTGGGCCCGCCCGTCCGCGCCCACCATCAGGTTCTGCATCTCCCCCCGCCGCTGCCCCAGCCGTTCAATGCAGGCGCCCACCGTCGATTCCGGCACATCCAGCACCAAACACTCATAGGGCTCGTAGGGTTGGCCGTTGACCTCGCGGAAGATCACCTTCGGCTGCCCCACCTGAAACTCGTAGCCCTCCCGCCGCATGGTCTCCAGCAAAATGCCCAGGTGCAGCTCGCCCCGCCCCGACACCAAAAAGCGATCCGGGGAATCTGTCTCTTCCACCCGCAGCGCCACGTTGGTTTCCAGCTCCCGCAGCAGGCGCTCCCGCAATTGCCGCGAAGTAACAAAGGTGCCCTCTTGGCCGGCAAAGGGAGAGTCGTTGACGCAGATCATCACCTGCAGCGTCGGCTCATCCACCTTGATCAGCGGCAAAGCCTGCGGGTTCTCGGGAGAGGTGAGGGTGTGGCCGATGTTGGCCTCGGCAAACCCCGCCACGGCGACGATGTGGCCGGCAGTAGCCTCGGTGAGCTCGACGCGCTGCAGGCCCTGGAAGCCAAAGAGCTTGGTTACCTTGCCCTTGACGATCGACCCATCTTCTTTGACCACCGCCAACTGATCCCCAAGGCGGATGGTGCCGTTGTGGATCTTGCCGATCACGATCCGACCCAGGTATTCCGAGTACTCCAGCGTGGTAACCTGCAGTTGTAACGGCTTGGCCGGATCCCCAATCGGCGGCGGGACATGCTTGAGGATGGCTTCAAAGAGGGGCTTCATGTCCAGCGGGCCGCTGTACCTTCCTTCCAGAAAAGCTTTCAGGTCAGCTTCTTCCAGGGCAAAGCCCCGCAGCCCCGAAGCAAAGAGGTAGGGAAAGTCGCACTGGTCTTCGTCGGCCCCCAGCTCCAAAAACAGATCCAGCACCTTGTCGATGGCCTTGTAGGGCTCGGCACGAGGCCGATCGATTTTGTTGACCACCACGATCGGGCGCAGGCCCTTTTCCAACGCCTTGCGCAGCACAAAGCGGGTTTGCGGCATCGGGCCTTCGTTGGCGTCCACGATCAACAAGCAGCCCTCCACCATGCCCAGCACCCGCTCCACCTCTCCGCCGAAGTCGGCGTGGCCGGGGGTATCGACAATATTGATCAGGGTTTCGCCGTAGCGGACGGCTGTGTTCTTGGCCAGGATGGTGATGCCCCGCTCTCGCTCCAGGGCATTGAAGTCCAACACGCAGGTGGGAATGTCCTCTCCCTCCCGAAAGGTGCCTGCCTGGCGCAGCAGGGCGTCCACAAGGGTGGTTTTGCCGTGGTCGACGTGGGCGATGATGGCGACGTTGCGGATGGGGAGTGACATAAGAAATAATCAACTCATAAAGTAACGCCCTATAGGCGAGCTTGCCCTAGGGCTGCTTCTATAACTGTAGCGCAAAGAAGCGTTACATTAAGAGATAGGGGAGCAACAGAGCGAACTCCCGCACCGACGCCGACAGGCCCTCCTCAGGGGATCCTGTCAACTGCGCCGGCAACCGGCCTAGGTTGCCTACATATCCGCGCCGCGTAGGTAGAGCAGCAGGATAACCGCCGGCCCTGCCAGAACGATCAAGGCCAGCAGCGCCAACTGCACGAACACTTCGTACTGTCCGAACATACCCCCAACTCCCAGAGCTTACGTTTTGTATCCTAAGGGCAGCCCTTCCCCTGAGATGAGAGAGCTGTTACAATTCTTTAATATTTGACACTGCCCAGGGATCCCTAGCGTTCCTGCTGCGCCTGAAACGGCATGGGATCGAGGTTAAACAGCTCCTGCAGGATTTGCATAGCCCTGCGCCGCGCCTCGATGTCCCGCTTGGCCCGCAGCTGCACCATGGGATCGTGCAGGATCTTGTTGACGATGCCGCGGGTGAGGGCGTCGATCACCTCCAGGTGCTTTTCGGCAAAGTCTTTGCCTAGGCGGGAGAGGGCTTTTTCCATCTCCTGCTCGCGTATAGACTCCACCTTGTGGCGCAGGCTGGAAATGGTGGGCACCGTCTCCAGAGAGCGCCACCACTCCATAAACTGCTCCACCTCTTCTTCCACCAAGTCTTCGGCATCCCGGGCCAGCTTTTGCCGCTGGGCGCGGTTTTCTTCCACAATGCGGGAGAGGTGATCCACGTTGAACACCTGTACCCCTCTTAGCTTTTCCACGTCGGGATCAATGTTGCGGGGCACCGAGATATCCACCAACAGCAGCGGCTGATTCGTCTGCAGCACCCCCGCCAGTTGCTCGTAGGTGAGGATCGGCTGGGTGGCGCCAGTGCTGGTGAAGACCAGGTTGGACTCGGCCACACTGCTCAACAGCGCCTCCCAGGGCAACACCTGGATCGGCTGCTCAAATTGTTTGGCCAGGGCCTCGGCTCGCTCCAAGGAGCGGTTGACCACGGTAATATCCACCGCCCCTTTGGCCAGGAGGTGCTGCACCAACAGGCGGGCCATCCTCCCTGCTCCCACCACGGTCACCTTGCCCTGGGAAAGGGATCCTTGCTCCTGCAAGGCCAACTCCACCGCTGCCGAGCTGATGGACATGGCGCCGGTGCCGATCCCCGTCTCGGTGCGGATGCGCTTGCCGGCGGTGATGGCCGCCTTGAAGAGGCGGTTGAGGATGCGATCCATGCCGTTGCAGGCTTGCCCCAGTTGCTGCGCTTTTTTCACTTGCGACAGGATCTGTCCCTCTCCCAACACCAAGCTGTCCAGCCCGGCGGCCACCCGCACCAGGTGCGTCACCGCATCTTGGTAGAGCAGCGTAAACAGGTGCGGGCGCAGTTGGGGCAGCGGGATCCCTTTTGCCTCCGCCAAAAACTGCATCGTCTGCTGGACACCGCTTTCCATTTCTGGGGTGACAATGTAGACTTCCAGCCGGTTACAGGTGCTGAGGATCGCCGCTTCCTCAATGTGGGGGTGGGCACGGAGCTGCTGGATCCTCTCTCCCACCTCGGCCTCGGAAATGCTGAGGCGCTCCCGGATCTCCACAGGAGCTGTGCGATGGCTAAGACCGACAACCGCGATAAACATGCCTCTCCGTCGTCTGTACAGCAACAGTTATTAAAAGCAAAATCTCTGAACAAAAGCAAATCATCCCTTTTCGGGAAGGTTGAGCTGAGACCGGTGTCAAGGCAGTTCCTTGTCTCGGTTCCAGCAAGCTTAGGTAACTTTTCTCAGCCTACCTAAACCCTAAGACCAGTATCGAACCGGTTTCGCAGGATTTTGCTGAAGAGTTATTACGTTTTTTCGGGTTGCAACTTGATAGATTTTTTAACGTTCGACCAAAGAGAAGAGCGACCTTCGCCAAGGGAAAGTCGCCCTCATCTTTTCGGCAGGGGATCTGTTTAGCGCAGTTGCAGGCTGCGGGGCTGTTGGCCGTCTTTCATGTGGATGGTATCCACGAAGCGCACCGTGCGCGACTGGCTGGAGATCACCAGGGTTTCGGTGCGGGCCCCACCGCCGAAGAAGCGCACCCCCCGCATCAGGTCGCCATCGGTAATGCCGGTGGCGGCAAAGAGCACTTCCTTGCCGCTGGCCAGCTCTTCACATTCCCACACCTTGTCGGGATCCTCGATGCCCTTTTCTTTCAGTTCCCGCCGCGTTTCCTCCACCGGCGGCAGGTAGGTGCCCGCCTGCACCACTTCGGGATCGTAGATCAGCCGCCCCTGGAAGTGGGCGCCCAGGCAACGCAGCGCCGCTGCCGAGATCACTCCTTCGGGAGCCGCCCCGATCCCCATCAGGGCGTGGATGCCGGTGCCGTTGAAGCCTGCCGAGAGGGCCGCCGAGATGTCGCCATCGGTAATCAGCTTCACCCGCGCCCCCGCCTCGCGGATTTGGCGGATGAGATCGACGTGGCGCTTGCGATCCATGACCACCACCGTCAGGTCTGAGATCTCCCGATCCAGGCTTTCGGCGATGATCTGCAGGTTTTTCTCAGGGGGATAGTCGAGGTGCACCTTGCCCTTAGCCTGGGGCGGAGCCGCCAGCTTTTGCATGTAGATGTCCGGCGCGTGCAGCAGGCCGCCTTTTTCGGAGATGGCCAGCACTGCCATAGAGCCGTTTTGGCCTTTGGCCACCAGGTTGGTACCCTCGCAGGGATCCACGGCAATATCGATTTCCACCAGCTCTTCCACACGGCAGAATTGCTCCGCATCCGGACGGGTACAGATGCCCACCTCTTCCCCGATGTAGAGCATGGGGGCCTCATCGCGGGTTCCCTCCCCGATGACGATGCGACCGCGCATGGGGATCTGGTTCAGTTTCTCCCGCATGGCCTCGACGGCCACCTGATCGGCAGTCTTGTTGTCGCCTTTGCCCATCCAGCGGGCCGCGGCGATGGCAGCCTGCTCCACCACTTCGATGATCTCTAGCCCCAACTTGTTGTCCACGGTGTGCCCCCTTTGTGATGTCGGAACGGTGAAGGCCAACTTAAGGATATCTTCAGACTCTGCTCCTCAGTTTACCAGGGTAGGCTTCTTCTCAGGATCCCGTTCTCTCAACCCCAATAATCTGAGAGAACAAATCCCCCAAAGTCAAGCAGAAAGAGCGATCCCCGTCTTGGCCGTTGGCTATTGTCGGCTGGGGATCAAGGGTGATAGCCTGGCTTAAAGCCAATAAGTTTTTCTTAAGGACATTAAAAAAACGCGATGAGAAGATACGTTTTCGTCAACCGTTCCCGGCAGGTTCAGGTGATCCGAACGATCCCCGGCCACTGGGAGCGTACCCTCTTCCCCGGCCAGTATGCCATTTTCGAGGCGGAGCCCGACGACTACCTAGAAGTGTATAGCTGCTGCTGCTCCACCACCCTTTTGGAAGAGCGCCGCCCCTGCCACTCGCTCTTGGATTCTTCGCTGCCTGAGGCCGATCCCCACTCCTGGCTGCCCCCCCACCTGGGCAGCTTGGCAGATGCAGTGAACGGATAAAGTGAATCAGCTTGGGGATCCCAGATCCTGAGGCCGATTCCCGATTTTGGTCAGCTTGGCAGAAGGGGCATCGGGGGGACGGGTCAGGCAACTGCCCCGTGCGGCGTCGCGGAAGGTGTCGATGCCTTCTATGCAATTGTGATAGCCACAATAGGGGCAATAGAGGCGATCCCCCGGCTGCGGCTCCACGTCAGCCTGGCTCCACCACCGCCGGCAGCGGTCACAGCAAAAGTGGTAGAGAAACTCCAGCGCCACCCTCATGGCAACCATCTCCCTGCCCTGGTAGAGTCCAGCGACGAGAAAGAAGGGGGATACCCTAGATCGCGGCGCTCCAGCTTAGCCGACCAGCAAGACAAAGTCATTATGAGTATGGTATGTTAGGTTTGGTTTACATTTGTACTTTACTGTAAGGAGCGTCGACTAATGTCTCAGGAAGGATGTCTGCGGGTGGGGCAGCCCGCTCCCGATTTTTCGGCCACTGCCGTTTACGACATGGAGTTTAAGACGGTGAGGCTTTCCGACTACCGGGGTAAGAAGTACGTGGTGCTGTTCTTCTACCCCCTGGACTTCACCTTCGTCTGCCCAACGGAGATCACGGCTTTTAGCGATCGCTACGACGAGTTTGCCAAGCTGGACACGGAGATCCTCGGCGTCTCGGTGGATAGCGAGTACTCTCACCTGGCCTGGATTCAGACCGACCGCAAAGCCGGCGGGGTGGGCGAGCTGAGGTATCCGCTGGTCTCCGACCTCAAGAAAGAGATCAGCGCCGCCTACAATGTCCTAGATCCGGCGGCAGGGGTGGCTTTGCGCGGCCTGTTCATTATCGACAAGGAAGGGATCATCCAGCATGCCACCATCAACAACCTGGCCTTTGGCCGCAGCGTGGATGAAACCCTGCGCACCCTGCAGGCCATCCAGTACGTGCAAGCTCACCCCGATGAAGTTTGCCCGGCCAACTGGCAGCCCGGCCAGAGAACGATGAACCCCGACCCGGTGAAATCCAAGGAGTTCTTCGCGGCGGTTGCCAAGTAGGCTTGCCCAGGCCCTGTCAGGGTGCAGGTACAGCTCCAGCTTTGCTGGAGCTTTTTTGGCCAAAGGCAGCCCGACAAAAGATCCGACTCTTCCCAACATGACCTTCCGCCTCCTCTCTCCCTCGGGGAGAGGGGCCGGGGGTGAGGGCTAACAGCGCCGAACCCTTTCAAACCCGTTGCCAGCAGAGACGAATAAACTAAAGATCCCCTGAGCTGGCCAGGGGATCCGACAAGACAGAAAGACAAAGGCCGCCGGAATTAGTCCCAGGGCTTCCCGTCGGTGAATTTGTAGGTAACCGGCTCTTTGTTCTTGCCGATGTTGTGATCCACCTTGCCGACGGGCTGGCGCCCCTCGTTGACCTTCTCGGGAAAGACGCCATCTTTGGGATGCACCAGCTCCGGCTGTCCACCCGCCGGGATGCGGAAGATCTGGTAGTCCTTGATCTTGAACTCCGAGATCAACTGGGCGCCGAGAGCCAAGCACTGCTCCTTGCGGGCGAAGGTGAGATAGTTTTTGCCCTCCACCATCTCGGCAGCGCCGCCGGTGGGCATTTCAAACACCTGCCCCGGCTTGCCCGTCCAGGTGATCACGTATTTTTCTTCGGTTTCGGCTGCGCTCAACAGCCCTCCGGTGGATCCGCCAAACAGAGGCAGCTTCGCCCCCTGACGGGGATCGCCTTCCATCACAGCCATAGCCTACCTTCTCGTTGTTGTTTGCGTTGTCGGGCCGCGCTTGGAGTTGCGGCGCGGAGCACTTTGAATCTACCATCGGCCCAATTTTTGACCCCAGATCTGCCGGCGAACTGTAATTTTTCGTAGCAGATCCAGATCCGACGCCGGCGGATCCCGGCTTACCCTGTGAGCCACTATAGAAGCAGGCCGCAGAGCTCTACCTTTGCAACAGGAACGACGTCCATGGCCCAGTGGTCCCTCCATCCCAGTTCGCAATCCAACGCCAGGGTCATTCTCATCCCCACTGCTTTTGGCCACGATACGCAGGCGCCGCTGGCCATTCTCAACGCTGGCGCCGAACTGTGTGCCTTCGAGCCTAGGTTGGGGATCGATGTGGATAAGCTGGCGGTGGCGCAGTTGCCGGGGCTGGTGGATGAGCCGCCCTACGGCATGTGTGAGGCGGCAGTGACGCAGGCTTGGCGACGACAACAGTGGCCGGTGTTGTTGCCTTCGGTCTTGGCAGCCAGTTGGGGGGCCATTCGTGCCCTTTGGAAGCACCACCCGGCCCTGAGTGTAGTGCATTGCAGTGCCCATGCCAACCTGATGCCTCCCGCAGAGATGACCCAGCCGGAGCAAGATATGGGCTATGGCAACGCCGCTTGGGTGGAGCGGCTCTACCAGCACAAGCTGCCGGTGGTGCATGTAGGGCTGCGCAGCGGCAGTGCCCGCGCCTACGCCTGGCTCAAAAAACACTCCAGCCCGATCTTCTGGGCCCAGGATGGCTGGGATCCGCAGCAGGTGGTGGAGGCTTTGCCGGAGCAGCCGGTGTTTTTGGTGGTGGACTGCAGTGTGCTGGATCCCTCTCTGGCGCCGGCGGTGCATTACCCAGAGCCGGGGGGGCTGGGCTGGTTGCGACTGTTACAAACCTGTGAGGCCATCTTCGCCGCTCGCCCGGTGGTCGGCCTTTCCCTGGGAGGGGTGGCGGTGGGATCGGCGACGCGGCCAACCGCCCGCGTGGTGGCCCGTCTGCTCAATTGGCTGCTGGCCTGCTACGGCCTCTACTCCCTGAAGCTGGATCCCGACCCCGCTATGCTCGAACGGCTGGAAAATAGATCGCGAACCTTTTGAGCCCAGCTTATGAAGTCTTTATCCGCATTCCTCTCGACCCTGACCCTACAGGTACAAGGCGGGGTTCCTGCGGTTTCTAGCTGACCTTGGGGTTAGGCTGAGGCACCAGCTTCGGCCCAGAAGCTTGGGGCTGTGCGTCCTCGGCTCTGTCCGGCACCGGGCGCAGGGGTGGGCCGAAGCGGCCAACGACTATGGTGTTGTGCAAGGCCGGGATCTGGCGGATGGATCCCTGGCGTAGGCAGCGGTGCAGGCGGCGCAGCAGGAAGAGGTCGGCCTCGGAGCACTCATCTCGGAACAGCCTCACGTTGAGCTCGTGTTCCTGAGCAGCGGTGAGCAGACCGGTGATCATAGCGGTTTGAATGATCTGCTGCACGGTCATGGTTGTCGCTTCGTTCATAGATTCATGCTGCTAAATCGAGATTTTTTGCTGCTCTTATTCTCGATAAATCCCTCTGATATTGACTCCGCCAAATAGCGGATTCGAGAATGGGGGCTTTCGAGGTGTTCATTGACTGCTGATTCATAAGGACTCCGTCCCGCTGATGCGACCAGATCCCATCCGAGGAAAAAGCCTAGAATCTTTGTGGTGCAAGCTTTTCTCGGCTAATCGGGAGCAAAGCCAGCAACTTGATACGTAGGGATCCAACCTTCGCTGCAGTGCGGAATTAGACTCAACAATGGGTTGCTTGAACTTGCCAAAGAGTGGCCGATTCCATGATTTTCCGAGCTGTTGTTTGAAGCTACAAACAGATGTCTGTAGCAATACGGAACTGGGAAGCGTCGCTCGTTACCGACAAATGGCGTAGGCTTGATTGGCCTTTTATCTGGGCTTTGTGGGACAGGAAGGCAACCAGGATGAGCGGCAACTTTGTGTTAGTGTAGGGGCACTCTGCGGTGGCGGTTGGCCATGTCGGAAAGTCCCCAACAAGTTGGCTGTGCTGTCCCGCTGGGCTGCTGCGGCTGTGGTTGTCTGGGCCTCCTGGCGGTGCTGGGCTTGGGGCTGGCGGGGGCAGGGATCCTGGTTTGGAATGGGATCCGCGCTTCGGGAGCCTATCGCACCTACCAGTTGGCGGTGGAGCAGCTCGAACAGAATGCGGTGGTGGTGGAGCAGCTAGGGGATCCCCTGCGTCCGGGCTGGCCCTCGCGGCTGCGCTTTCAGGAGGATGAGCAAGCCGGCTGGGCCTGTCTGTCCTTTTTGATCACGGGATCCCGGCGCACCGGCGAGGTGGCTGTGGAGTCGGAGCGGGGGGTGGCCGGTAAGGACTCCGTCCCGCTGACGCGAACAGCCTGGCAGTTGCGCCATCTGCAGGTGAAGGTGGATGGGGAGCCGCAGGCCATTCGGGTCATCGAGGGGGGATCCCGGTGTGAAGGGGAAGAGCCGCCCCTACAGCCTGAGGGCGAGATCTGAGTAGTCGGACAAGGGCAGCCACGGCTAGAGTCAAAAGGACTCCGTTCCGCTGACGCGAACGGTTGTGGCCCTGGATCCCTATGCGATCGGTTCCCTATCTGCGCTTGCTGCTGCTGTTGGCGCTGCTGGCCTCGTTCACGGGCTTGATTGTCTGGCTGATCCAATCGTTTTTGGATCTGTACTACGCCACCCGCTACCACCCGATTTTGGGGGGGCTGTTGATCGGGGTGCTGGTGTTGCTGCTGCTGGTGTTTTTGGCCGCTTCCATCTACTACTTGTTTCTGTTCCGCCCCGCCCCTAAAACCGAGAGGCTTCCCAGGCCGGCCCCCCCGGAGACCCCTGCCGAGAAGTGGGAGGCAGCGCGGCGCAACCTGGCGCACCTAGAAGCTCAGATGGCGCAGATCCAGGATCAGGTGGCGCGGGCAGCGCTGGCGGAGCGGTCAGCTCGGCTGGCCCAACAGTTGGCCCAGCCCCAACTGCAGGTGGTGGTCTTCGGCACCGGATCGGCGGGCAAAACCTCGCTGGTGAACGCGCTGCTGGGGCGGCGGGTGGGGGCGGTGGGGGCAACGCTGGGCACCACGCAGACGGTGGCGGTTTACGATTGGGACTTGCCCGGGATCCCCCACCCGGTGCAGATCGTGGACTGCCCGGGCATTTTGGAGATCGGGCCGGCAGGGGCGATGCGGGAAGAGGAGGCGCAGGCCCAGGCCCAGGCCGCCGAGCTGCTGTTGGTGGTGGTGGATGGGGATCTGCGCCAGTCGGAGGTGGATCCCTTGCGCCGGTTGATCGCCCTGGGCAAGCGGGCTCTGCTGGTGCTCAACAAAATCGACCGTTACACCTCGGAAGAACGGCAGCTCCTCTTGCAGCGCCTGCGGGAACGGGTTTACCCCCTGATCCAACCGGAAGATGTGCTGCTGGCTGCTGCTGACCCGGCCCCCGTGCGGCTGGGATCCCAAACCTGGCAACCGGAGCCCGAGGTGGCGGCGGTGCGGGATCGCGTCCAGGCGGTGCTCTACGCCGAAGGGGGATCCCTGGCCTTGGACAATGCCCTGCTGCAATCGCAGCAGTTGGGGGAAGAGGCCAAGCGGATCATCCAGGCGCAGTTGCGCCGCCAGGCGGAGGAGGTGATCGATCGCTTTCAGTGGATCGTGACCGGCGTCGTGTTTGTCAACCCCATCCCGGCGCTGGATCTGCTGGCCATTGCCGCCATCAACGCCCAGATGGTGGTGGAGCTGGGATCCCTCTACGGCTGCCAGATGAACCTGCAGCAGGGGCGGGAACTGGCCCTGTCCCTGGCCAAGACCCTGGCTGGCCTGGGGCTGGTGGAAGGGGCGATCCAACTGACCACCGGGCTCCTGGCTACGGTGGCTGAGGTGAGCGTGGTCGGTTTTTTGGCGACAGCCCCCATCCAGGCGGCCAGCGCCGGCTATCTCACCCGCATTGCCGGCAAAAGCTTCATCGAGTATTTCCAGCGCAACCAAAGCTGGGGGGAAGGGGGGATGCAGGCGGTGGTCAGGGCCCAGGTGGAGAGCACCCAAAAAGCGGGCTGGCTCAAGGAGTTTGTCCGCCAGGCCTCAGAACGGGTTTTTCGCCTGCGCTAGTCCCTGTTGGCGGCCTCGACAGCAATATCCGTCGGCAGGAAGGTCAGCTCCATCTGCGCCACATAGTCGGCGTAGCTCAGGGCGGGCACATCATCCCATTCCGCCAGGCCATGCATGCACTTCGACCATTGAATAAAAGTGGCCGGATAGATATAAGCCAAGCTGGGATCCTGCAAAACCTCTTTGGGCAGCGGCGGAGCCGACTTGAGCACCGCCAACAAAGCCGGGGGCTTGTGGAGGATCACGCGGGTGGCCTCGATCTGCTCTGGGGAAACCTTGAACTTGGCGGCGACAAACGAGATCACTTTGGAAAGGGTCATCACCCACCACCAACCTTGCCTACAGAAAGAGATTGCCCCCAAGCCAAGAGGCTGGCCTCAGGGATCCTACGGAGCCCAAGCAAGGGGAGCAGCGAGGATGGCCGGCTTTGGGATCCCCTTGCCTGAGGGGAGGACTTCTCGCTATTCTAGATAAGCTGAAAAATTGGAAAAACAGGTGAGCCGTGGCTAAAAAGAGCATGATCGAGCGGGAGAAAAAGCGCCAGCGCTTGGTCGAAAAATATCGGGAGAAGCGCCAACAACTAAAGGCGGCCATGGCCGATCCCAACATCGACCAGGTCACCCGCATGGAGCTGCATGCTCAACTGCAAAAACTCCCTCGGGCCAGCTCGCCCACCCGCCTGCGCAACCGCTGCTGGAAAACCGGGCGTCCCCGCGGCTATTTCCGGGATTTCGGGCTCTGCCGCAACAGCTTGCGGGAAATGGCCCACCGCGGCCTGCTGCCGGGCGTGGTCAAGTCGAGCTGGTAGTTTGCCTAAGCCGCCGTTGCTTGGTTCTACAGCCAAACCATTCTTTTGAGGGAGCCGGCGTGGGCCTGCAGCCTTTTCAGCTTTGTGATGAAGATCTCGCTCTAGAGGTTGTGGAGGCATTGGCCGGCGAATCCCAGTTGGCCGTGGATACCGAAACGATGGGCTTGATCCCGCAGCGGGACAGGCTCTGCGTCGTGCAAATAGCTAACGCTGCCGGCGAGGTGGTGCTGCTGCGGCTCAGCCGCGGCGTGAAGCAGGCCCCCCGTTTGGCGCGGCTGCTGACGGATCCCAACATCGAAAAGATCTTCCACTACGCCCGTTTTGACTTGGCCATGCTGCGCTACCACCTGGGGATCCAGGCCTGGCCAGTCTTTTGCACCAAGGTAGCCAGCAAGCTGGCCCGCACCTACACCAGTAAGCACAGCCTGAAGGACGTGGTGAGCGAGCTGTGCGGGGTGGAGCTAAACAAAGCCGCCCAAAGCTCCGACTGGGGAGCTGTCCAGTCCCTCTCGCCGGAGCAGTTGGACTATGCGGCCAACGATGTCCGCTATTTGATCCCGGTGCGCCACAAGTTGGCCCAGATGTTGCAGCGGGAGGAGCGCTGGGAGCTGGCGCAGCGCTGTTTTCAACACCTGCCCACCTTGGTGGAGCTGGATCTGCTGGGATATAGCAACGTCTTCGAGCACCAGTAGGCGGCAGCCCCGAAGAACCGGCCTTGCTGCTGGACGGCAGAGTATTGGGCAATACAGTTGGTTGCTCTCCTCTCTGGTGTAATGGGAAGGAGGCTGGCCGTGAAAACCACCGGAGTTGAGTCGATGTTGGAGTCGCAGCAGGTGGCCCAGAGCAGTGTCTCTCTTGGGCTCTTGGACAAGCCTATCCTGGAGCTGCGCCACGTCTCCCTGCAGTACCCCGGCAAGGGATCCCCGGTCACGATCATCCGCGACCTCAGCTTTTCGGTGGCCCACTCGGAGTTTGTCTCGATTGTGGGGCCGAGCGGCTGCGGCAAGACGTCTCTGTTGAAGATGATAGCCGGCCTCAACACCAACCACGGCGGCACCCTTTACTTTCGGTTGCAGCCCGTCACCGGCCCCCTCAAGAGGGTGGGCATGGCCTTCCAAAATCCGGTGCTGCTGCCCTGGCGCACTACCTTACAGAACGTGTTGCTGCCTCTGGAAGTGGTAGAGCCCTACAAGCGCACCTTCCGGCAAAACCTGGCTCAGCACAAAAAGTCGGCGCTGGAGCTGTTGGCCGCCGTGGGCTTGGATGGTTTCCAAAAAGCCTATCCTTGGCAGCTTTCCGGGGGGATGCGGCAGCGGGTTGCCCTCTGTCGAGCTTTGATCCACCAGCCGGAGCTGTTGTTGCTGGATGAGCCCTTTGCCGCCCTGGATGCCTTCACCCGCGAGGAGATGTGGGAGATGTTGCAGCGGCTGTGGCTGCGCACCGGCTGCACGACTATTCTCATCACTCACGATCTGCGGGAGGCGGTTTTCCTCTCCGATACCATTTATGTCATGGGGTCGCGGCCTAGCGAGATTGTCTTTACCCTCAAGGTGGATCTGCCCCGCCCGCGCCCGTTGGAGATCTGCCTGACGGACGAGTTTCACCACTTGGTTGCGGAAGTGCGCAAGCACATAAGGACTCCGTCCCGCTGACGCGAACGGCGCAGCAGCTAACCAAAGTTTTCTCGATAGATCGCCATAGATCGCCGCGCAACCCAGATGAAGAACTCCTTTGACCGATTTCTCCAGACGAAAGCGGCCTCGCTGCTCCTGCCGGTGGTCACCCTGCTGCTGACCCTTGGCCTTTGGGAGGCAGGGGTGCGGCTGTTGCAGGTTCCCCGCTTTGTTTTGCCTGCGCCCAGCGCGATCTGGCAGTCGATGCAGGAGTGGGACGAGGTGATCCTGGGGCACTCGCTGTTTACCCTCAGCTCAACCCTGCTGGCTTTTGGGCTGGCTTTGGTGGGCGGGATCTTGCTGGGATCCCTTATCGGCAGCTCCCGCCTGGCCCATCTGTGTCTGTACCCACTGCTGGTGGGGTTTAATACCATCCCCAAGGTGGCCCTGGTGCCGCTGCTGGCGATTTGGTTTGGCCTGGGCATGATCCCGGCGGTGATTACAGCTTTTTTGCTGGCCTTTTTCCCCATTGCCGTGAATGTGGCGGTAGGCCTGGAGACGGTGGAGCCAGAAATGCGCGATGTGCTGCGCTCCCTGGGGGCCAGCGGTTGGGAAATCTTCCTCAAGGTGGGGCTTCCCCACAGCTTGCCCTATCTGTTTGCCTCGCTGAAGGTGGCCATTTCGCTGGCCTTTGTCGGCGCGGTGATCGCGGAGACGGTGGCCTCTAACCGCGGGCTGGGCTACCTGATTGTGTCCGCCAGCTCTTCTTTTGATGTGCCCTTGGCCTTTGCCGGCTTGGTTGCCCTCGGCCTCATGGGTGTTCTGCTCTACTCTTTTTTCGCCGCTCTGGAGCGCTACCTCTTGGCCTGGCGGCAGTAGCGGGAGGGATCCCGACGGGAAAGCTGGCCCAAGCTAGCTCAAGTCGGGAAAGGTGGCCCGCACCGCCGGGTGGATGAGCTTTCCGCCCCGGATGTTGAGCCCCTTGGCCAGGCCCGGATCCTGCTCCAGGGCGGCGCTCAAGCCAAGGTTGGCCAACTTGAGGACGTAGGGGAGGGTGGCGTTGACCAGCGCCTGGGTCGAAGTCCAGGGGACGGCCCCCGGCATGTTGGGAACCCCGTAGTGCAAGACTCCGTGGGCTTCGTAAACCGGCTGGGCATGGGTGGTGACCTTGGTGGTGGCGATGCACCCCCCCTGATCCACGGCCACATCCACGATCAAAGAGCGGGGCCGCATCTGGGCCACCAGCTCTTCCTTCACCAAAACCGGGGCGCGGCTGCCCGGCACCAACACTGCTCCCACCACCAGGTCGGCCTCGCGGACGCACTCCTCGATGCTCTGGGCGGTGCTGTAGAGCAGCTCCACCCGCGACCCGAAGATCAGCTCCAGCTCGTTGAGGCGCTGCAGGTTGATGTCCAGAATCTGCACCCGCGCCCCCAGCCCGACGGCCATCTTGGCCGCCTCCGTGCCCACCGTGCCCCCGCCCAGGATCACCACCCGCCCCGGCGGCACCCCTGGGATCCCGCCCAGCAACACGCCTCGCCCCCCCTGCTGACGGGTGAGGTAGTGGGCGCCAAATTGCACCGACAGCCGCCCGGCAATCATGCTCATGGGCATCAAGAGGGGCAGGGATCCGTCGGGCAGCTCCACCGTCTCGTAGGCCAGGCAGGTGGCCCCCGAACGCAGCAGGGCCTGGGTCAGCTCGCGGCTGGCCGCCAGGTGCAAGTAGGTAAACAGGATGAGATCCGGATGGAGCAAGGGATACTCGGCGGGCAGGGGCTCTTTGACCTTCACCACCAACTGCTGCCGGTAGATCTCCTCCGGTGTGGCGGCCAGCTTGGCCCCCGCTTTTTGGTAGTCTTCGTCGCTAAAGCCCGCCCCCTGGCCGGCTTGGGTCTCCACCCACACCTGGTGCCCCTGCTCGGTCAGGGCCCGCACCGCCGCCGGCGTCAGGCCGACGCGAAACTCCTGCTCTTTGATCTCTTTGGGCACGCCAATGCGCATAGGGATCCCCACAGGGCTGTTCTCCAGTCTAGACAGACCGGCGCTGGGATGGGATCCCTGGCCTGCGCAGACCGGCCAAAATCCCTACCTTTTCCCCGCAAGGGGACGGAAACTGTGTTGAAGGGATCCGGTGGATCCCTGGCTAGGTTGGGGGTTGCTCCGCCCGGAAGGGATCCCTAGCGCAGGAAGCGGGCCAAGAGCAGCAGGCCGAGGCTACCGAAGAGGAGGTTGAAGCTCCAGGCTGCTGCCCAGGGAGGAAGGGCTCCTGCTTCTCCCAGGCTGCGAGATACGCTCAGCACCACGTAGTAGGCAAACACCAACAGGATCCCGAAGACGACGCCGCCATAGCGGCCCACACGGCGAGCGGTGCTGGATCCCAGGGGAAGGGAAATCAGCACGGCAAAAAAGCTGGCCAGGGGCAGGGAAAAGCGCATGTGGAACTCGGTGCGCAAGGGCTGGGTATTGAGGTTGGAGCGGGCCAGGCGGGAGATGCGCTCCGCCAGCTCCGGTAGGCTGAGCTCGTTGGGGGGAACTGGCGGCTGCAACAGGGCGGCCAGATCTTGGGAGACCGCCAGCGGCTTGCGGTCGAAGGGCTCTTCGGCCAGGCTGAGGCCATCGGGGCCGTAGCGGTGGGTCACTCCTTCGCTGAGGGTCCAGTCCAGGCCATTCCACACCGCCTGGGCCGCCAGCGTCACTTCCGCCAACCGGTACTTGCCCCCCGGCAAGGGATCCACCCGCAGGATAGTGACATCCTGCATGGTATTCAGCCGCGGATCCACCTGGCGGATGAAAAACCAGAGGTTGTCTAAGGACTCCGTCCCGCCAACGCGAGCGGTCTTGAAAAAGACGTCGTATTGCACCGGGCTTGTAGCTTGGGCCAGGAGCGCCTGCTGGTCAATGCGGCGGATTTCCCGTTTGCTGGCCGGCAAGAGCACGTTGCTGATCAAAAAAGCGCTCAGGCTCATGAGCAGCCCCACCAGCAACAGGGGACGAAAGATGCGCGTAAACGGGATCCCGGCTGCCCGCATGGCGGTAATCTCGCTGTTGCCGCTCAGCTTGCCCAAGGTGAGCATGGTGGCAAAAAAAGCAGCGATGGGCATGCCCAGCACCACCATCTCCGGCAGATCCAACATCAAGAGCCGCAACACCGTCAGGGGCGGCACGGATCCCTCGACCAGCCGCTCGGCCAGGGTAAAAAGCCGGCCCGCCAAAAGCAGCAGGGTTCCCCCAGCTATACCGGCCAAAAGGGGGGTGAGCATCTGTCCAAAGAGGTAGCGCTCCAGCAGACAGAACTTGGTGAACAAGCGGGCCATGGGCAAAAGTTGAGGGATTAGGGCTATTTCAAGCTAGCGTGAACGGTTCTCCGGCAGGCCCTCACCCCCGGCCCCTCTCCCAGAGGGAGCATTCCCTCACCCCCGGCCCCTCTCCCAGAGGGAGCATTCCCTCACCCCCGGCCCCTCTCCCAGAGGGACTGCCCTCACCCCCGATCCCTCTCCCAGAGGGACTGCCCTCACCCCCGGCCCCTCTCCCAGAGGGAGAGGGGAGCTGGGATCAACTCACAAGCTGTTTCGTGGCTGTTTGCCATGACCACGGCAGCGCTGGCGTTGAACCCAGGGTTGCCGGCCATTGCTCTGGATCAGGGCCGTAGCGAGGCCGGCGGCTCGGCAGGAGGGGGTAAGGGCTCGCTTTTGCCGCCGGGATCCAAGCGGGAATTGGGGGGCGAAGGGCCGGGATCCAGTTTGGCCCCCCAGGTGGCCAGGTAGGCTCTTTGTTCGGGGGAAAGGCGACGGGCGCCGCGGAAGTCTGCTCCCGCCACGATGGCGCCGGCATAGGCTCCCGTTTTGAAATCGGGCTTTTGTCCTGGCTGGGCCGGGGAAGCGGTCTGCAGGGATCCCACAAACAGCAAAGCGCGGTAGAGATCGGCCCCGCGCAGGTCGGCATTGCGCAGGTTGGCCCCGCAGAGGTTGGTGTGGCTAAGATCGCAATCCTGCAGGTTGGCTCCTTCCAGGCTGGCCTCGCTGAAGTCCACCCCCCGCAACAGGGTGCCATGCAGGTCGGCCCCTTCCAGCATGGTGCCCAGGTTAACCACGCGGATCCCGTTGAGGCGATCCCGCTGGTAGCCGCCTTTGCCGTCCAAGATGGGCCGGCCCAGGTGTTCGTCGCGGCGCAGGGGGCTGAGCAAATTGGCGGTGGAGAGGAAACGCAGGATCTTGGCTTTGCCGAAGCGATCCACGCCGTTGAGGAGCGCCGCCGTGCGCCCGGCAGCGATGGCCCGCTCCAGGGGCCAGTCGTCCAACTGCCCATCAGGGGAGAGAACCAGGTTGGAGATGCCCTCGAAGTAGGCGTCGATGGTCTGCTGCTGGGTAATGGTGTTCTGCTGGATGGTGAGGTCGCGGGAGATAACGTACTGCCGCCAGGCAATATAGGCGGCCAGGAGAGCGATGAAGATCTGCCCGGTAGCACCGAACACCTCCCCCAAAGCCCCGATCGCCTCCCAGCTTAGGGATCGCAGGGTTGAGAGAACCCCACTCCAGACCACTGCTCCTGCCACGGCCAAGCCGAGGGCTGCTGCCGCCCATCCCAGGCTGGGCCACGTGGTTAGCCACTGCCAGAGATCGCGCCCAATCTGCACCCAGAGCGGCTGCCCCCACCAGCCGGCCAAGCCCAGCCAAGCCAGCACTGCCCCCCAGCCCAGGGCCGGCTGCCCCGTCAACCCCGCCAGCGCCAGCAGCCCCGCCGGGATCCCCAACAGCAGCAGATTAAGCAGGGGGCGCCCAGACGAGAGGGAAGCCAGCGGCAACTCTTGGGAGGAGCCTTCGCGGGCAAGGGCTTCTTCGGTCATGGCAAGGGTATACTCTAGGGGTAGCGTTGGATCTACAAAAAAAGCCTGCGTCAGTCCGTATTTGGAGTTGGGGAAGAGGGCAGGATCCCGCCTCTCGGGTTTGGTAGGATAGCCTCGACCCTCCTTCCTTCTCTGGCCCAGCCTGGTGTGAGGATGACTCCTATGATCGCTTCCTTATCGTTTATCCGTCTGCAGAAATCCGGCGAACACCAATTTACAGCAGTCCTGCCTGACTTGTGGTTGCAGCGTCATGGTTCCCCAACCCTGGCACGACTGGCCGCCTCTCTGCTGTTGAGCACCAGCTTACTGCTGGCGGCAGGAAGGGATCCCAGTTGGGCGCAAACTTCCCTGGACACCGGCCTTTTGGAGAAGCAGGCCCTGCCCCAGGCGCCACCGCTGCCGGACGACCGCCCGGCCATTTTTGTCGATGCCGCCAACGGCAGCGATACCCAAGGGGATGGATCCCGCAACAACCCCTTCAAGACCATCACCCATGCCATTGGACAAGCGCCAGCGGGCAGCATCATCCAGCTGCTGCCGGGGATCTACAGCGCAGAAAGCGGCGAAGTCTTCCCCATCCGCCTCAAAGCTGGCCTTATCTTGCGCGGGGACGAGTCCAACCTAGGGGAGGGCTACCTGATCGATGGCGGCGGCACCTACATGAGCCCGACCCTGGCCCGGCAAAATGTTGCTCTGCTGGCCGAGACCGGCTCAGAGGTGCGCGGAGTTACCCTGCGCAACCAGGGGCGGCGCGGCTATGCCCTCTGGATAGAATCGGCTTCCCCCCGCATTCTCAACAACAGCTTTGTGGGCAGCATCCACGACGGGATCTTCCTTGCCGGCGCCTCCAACCCCTGGATAGAGGGCAACCGCTTCTACAAAAATGGGGCCAACGGCATCTCCGTCTTGGGTACTTCCCAGCCCACCATTGTCAATAACCTCTTCCAAGAGACCGGCTTTGGCCTCACCATCGACCAGCGCTCGGCGCCGATGGTGCGCAACAACCGCATCCTGCAAAACCGCACCGGCATTGTGGTTGGCGGCAGCGCCCGGCCCATCTTGCGCAACAATCTCATCGCCCGCAACCTGGAGACTGGCCTGACAGCTATCACCACCGCCCAGCCCGATCTGGGCACGGCCTCGGATCCCGGCAACAACATTTTTGAGGGCAACGGCCAGTACGACATCCACAACGCCACCCGCGGCCTGCGCCTCAACGCCAACGGCAACCAACTGGCGGGCAAAACCAAAGGGGAGCTGGATCTAGCGGGCCAAACCACGGTTGCTGCCCTGCCCAGCAGCGCCCCACCACCCATTGCTGCCGGCGGCCTGACGCTGCCCAGCGCCCCCCCGGCTCCCAGCCGGGATCCCCAGCCGGCGGTGGCCAAGCCAGCCGAAACTTCCACAAACCTACCGGTGGTGGCGGTGCCGCAATCGACGGCCCCCCTTCCCCCTCCTGCAGCGGGCTCGGGAGGGCGTATTTTGCCCAGCGGCCCCAGCCAGCCGTCAAGCACGCAACCCCAGGAGTTTGTTGCCGTTCCCTTCACCCCCGATGGCTCTACCACGCCTGCCCAGCCGGTTGAGCCGGCTCCTGCCGCCCCTGTCCGCCAGGCCTCTGCAGCTCCCCTTACCGACATCACCACCCTGCTGCCGCCGCTGGCCCGCCGCCAAGCCAGAGAAAACCCTCCTACCTCCTCCTCTGCACCCTCAAGCTCGGCCCCAGCTCCTCCTGCCCAGGCTGCCGACAAGGACTCCGTCCCGCTGACGCGAGCGGCAACCCAGTTTCGCGTCTTGGTAACCCCCAAGGGCAGCGACGATTTGCAGCGGCTGCGGCAGCTCGTCCCTGAGGCAGTGGAGACCGTGTTCAACGGCAGGACGATGCTGCAGGCCGGCCTCTACGACAGCCGCAGCCAGGCCCAGTCAGTCCTGGATCGCCTGTTGGACGCCGGCTTTGACGCAGTGGCGGAGATGATCTTCCGTTGATATCACTGCCCAGGGATCCCCCCCGGCAGGATAGGAACTCCCGAGCAGGGGATGTATGATGCCTAGCACGGCTTTTTCCAAAAGGACTGCGGAGAAAGCCGTGCCGTCAGGTTGCTCTGGGGATCAGCCAGGGCAAGCAATGGGGAAAGTCCGGTGCAAATCCGGCGCTGTGCCGCAACTGTGATGGGCTAAGGCCCTCAGTCAGGATGCCCGCCTGCGGCTTTGGCTCACAGCTTAGCTCTTCCGCGTCGCACGGAAGCAGGAGAAACCGGATGAAAGTAATTGTTGTATGTCTCAGCCTTGGGCTGGGGAGCTGGAGTTTGGGGATCCCAGCCTGGGCGCAAGCGGTCTTGGACACCAGTCTTAGTGCCGAGATTTTCAATCAACCCGTCACTACACCGTTTCGCCGCCCTGGCTTGCTGCGGGACTCTTCGCGCCCAGTCTATGTCATCACCCGCCAGCAGATGCGCGAGCAAGGGGCAAGGACGGTGCAAGAAGCCCTGCGCTATCTGCCTGGGATCCTCAGCGATGGCACAGCGGGAACTCAGTTGGGAGCTCTTAGCTCTCAATTCATGCGAGGGGCGCGAACGGCGCAGGTGTTGGTGCTCTTGGACGGCCGCCCCCTCAACGATCTGGGCTTCTTTGGCGGGTTTGACCTCTCTCAACTCACCACAGATATTGTCGAGCGAATTGAAGTCTCTCCCGGTGGCGGCTCTACTCTGTATGGCTCGGATGCTGTTGGCGGCGTGATCAACATCGTTACGGTGGAGCCACAGCCAGAAACGGAGACGGTGCTGGAAGCGGCGGTCGGCAGCTACGGCCTCAATGAGCAAGGGATCCAAAGTCGGGGCCAAGCCCAGGATCTGGGCTGGGTGCTCAGCTATCGCCGTCTGAAAAGTAACAACGACTTTCCCTTTGCAATTGAGCGGCTGGGCAAGTCAGGCAAGCGGGAAAACTCGGCGGTGGAGTACCACAACTTGCAGGCCAAGCTTACCTGGCAACTGGCCAAAGACCAAGTCCTAACAGCCAACGCCCTCTACCTCAATAAAGCCTTTCGTGTGCCCAGCAGTGTGGAATTTCCCTCTCCCGATGCAGAGCAAAACACCAACGATCTGCTGCTGGATCTCAGTTGGCTGTGGACTCAGGCAACAGGATCCCTGCAGGCAAGAGTCTTTTTTGACGATCTCAACTACCGTTTCAGTGCTCCGCAAAGCCAGGGATCCCGCGACGTCATCCTGCGCAATGGCTGGGGATCCCAGCTGCAGTATGCTTGGCAAGCCGGCGAAAACCTAGAGGGAGCTTTGGGGGTAGATTATCGCTCCATCTCAGCTCGCAATACAACTTTTTCCTTTGCCAACGGTTCTGCCAATATCAACTACGACGATACGGTTAACCAGGGCGCCCTGTTTGCCCGCCTGGATTACAGCCCGGATCCCAACTTCCACCTTGATCTGGGCATGCGCCAGGACTTCAGCAGTTTGGCCAATGGCTCGGCCACCTCGCCGGCTGTGGGGATCCGCTGGACAGTGGCGGAAGGCACCACCTTGAGAGCCAACTACGCCAGCAGCTTTCGCACCCCCTTGATCTCGGAATTATTCTTTCGGCTGCGAGGCTTTTTTGAAGTGGATGGCAACCCCAATCTCCGCCCAGAGCGAGGGGAGAGCTTTGACGTTGGCTTGGATCAGAGCCTGGGAGATTTTGGCCTGCTGCGGCTAACGTTTGCCCACAACCGCATCCGCGATGGCATCACCTTTGTCAGCCTGGGGCCGCGCCAGGGAACCTATGAGAATATTGGGCTGGTCGAATACACTGGCCTGGAAGCGGCTTTGGATTTGCGTTTGGGGGAAAACTGGACGCTTTTTGCCAACTACACCCTCAATGATCCCATCATCCGCGCTGCACTTAACCCGGCCACAGTTGGCAAACAGCTAGCCTTTGTGGGAGCCGATAGCTTCAACCTAGGCCTAACCTATCGCTATGAGCAGGGCGGGTACGGCTCGATCTTGGTCCATCACATTGGGAGCTTTTTTACCAACAACTCCAATACGGAATCCCTGCCAGGCTATACCACCGTGGCTTTGCGGGGAGGGATCCCGTTGACTGAGGCCCTGAGCCTAGAGTTGGGGATCGACAACCTGCTGGATGAGCAGTATGAAGTTTTCCCCGGCTATCCCGGCGTTGGCCGCACGCTGAGGGTGAGCTTGCGGGGGCAATTTTAGCATCCTCTCGGGCTATTTTGGGCTAACTATCTAGAACAAGCTGTCCTGGTGGAATTGTCTGCTTTGCAGTGGAGTTTGGATACAACTCTATGGTGAGCGCGACCAACTTTCCCTCTATTTCTCCATCGACAACTTTGGCTCAAGCTGAGTCTAAACATTGCCTCTGGGTTTGCACCACCTGCGGATCTCGCTGGGTCAACGGCCAAAAAGAAGGGATCAGCAAGGGAGAAATGCTCCTAGCTGCCTTGCAATCCCAAAGGCTCAATCCCCAACTGCAACTGAAGCCAGTTGCCTGTATGAGCGGCTGCAGCCACGCTTGTGTGGTTGCGCTGGCAGCCCCCCGAAAGATGACCTATGTCTTTGGCGATCTCGATCCAAAAGACGTGGAGCCAATCTTGCAAACGGCGGAGCTGTATTTGACAAAGCCCGATGGGATCCTGCCCTGGGCAGAGCGCCCCATCAAAAAGGGGGTGATTGCCCGCATTCCGCCAATCCAATAGGAGCAACCTATGGCTGTTTTCAATCCCTGGGTCACACCCCTAAACCAAACTTGGCAAGAGGTTTCCCCCATCGGCTGGACAACCGTTTACGAAGGGATCCCGGCTCACATCGACTGTCTTGGGCCGCTGCTCTATGAGCTCTTTCAGGAGCGCTGGGCCGAGATCCAAGTGGGCCAGGTGGTGGAGGGTGGCGTCCTGGAAGCGGCCTTCAAGGATCCCCCTACTCTCTGTGTGCTCTACGACGGCTACTTGACCGTGGCCACGGAAACTTGGCATTTGCATCTGTGTTTGGAGGAACACCAGGGCGGCCCCTACCGCAGAACTCCTCCTGAGCTGCGCCGCAAAAGATTGGTCGGCCGCGCCGCACTCTATCGCCGCCTCAATCCGCAGGGCCAGCCTCGCCAATGGGGGATCCAGTTTTGGAACGGGGCAGAGGAATCGCTGCTGCAGATCTTTTTGCCCAGTCCCTTTTTGGGGCCAGGAGAAGACTACCTGCCCGAAGGCAAAGCCGACTATCAGCGGCTTTCCCTTTATGAACGCCTGCGAGCCATTTACGTCGAGGGAAAAGAGCGGATCCCTTACGCAGATAACCCTCTCAAGCGGCCCTATTTGGCGGTTTGCCGTTCCAGCCGCTGCTATCCTTCTCGCCACTATCAGCCGGTGGTGGAAGCTTTGCAATCGGCCCTGCGCGAGGCCAATCTGGATGTTCCGGTTATCACCTCAGGATGCCTAGAAGTCTGCCAACAAGGGCCGGTGGTTTTCTACTCTGGTGACCGCACCTGGTACAAGCAAGTCACACCCCCAGTAGCGCGGCAAATTGTCCAGGAGCACCTGCTGAACAAGTGTCCCTTAAAAGCTCACCTCTTTCCTGGGGATTAGCCTATGGTCAGCCTACAAGCTCTTGTCCAGTCCATCCCCAAAACCCGCCGCGGGATCCCGGAGGTCATTTGGATCCAAGCCACCCGCGATCTAGCCCAAGGTCGATTTTGGCCCAGCCTATTGACCACCATCGGCTGCCTTAGCAACATTGCCTATACCTGTACACTGCCTTTTGTAACTGTTGGCATCGTCACGGGCACCACGTTAACTCGCCAAAGGGCAATCGTCAGCGCTTCGATGATTTGGCTGGCCAACCAAATCTTTGGCTACACCTGGCACAACTATCCCCGTACCCCTGATTCTTTGGCTTGGGGGTTGGTCTTGGGGATCGGCACGGTGGGGGTGGCGTGGCTGGCCAGCTATCGCCCGCTCTTTTTCCAGCCCCACCCTGTCCAACCTCGGCAATGGCTGCGCAATTACCTTTGGATCCTGGTCATGCTGATCCTAGGGTTCCTTGCTTTTGAAGGGCTAATCTTGGCAGCCGGCCTGGTGCTGGGCGGAACAGAGGGCTTGACCCTGCCCATCTTGGGCAAGATCTGGTTGCACAACTGGCTGTGGACGGGCTTTTGGCTTGGGATCCACGCGCTGCTGGCCTGGGACAGAGGACGCCGCCGACTGGAGTTGGCGAGAGCCCACCTCGGCGGGCTGGGGTATCCCCAAGGGAGATCCAGGCCAGAATAGGGGTGACCTGCGCGCGAGGGATCCCTTTGCAGCCCGCTCAGCTCGACAACTCCCCCTTTGACCGGCTCGTGGACTACGTCCCGCTGACGCGATCGGCTTCCTGCCGCTTGCTGCTGTTGAGCGGCAAGGGGGGCGTGGGCAAGACCACCCTGGCCTGTGCCCTGGCCCGTCACCTAGCCCAGAGGCAACCAGAGCGCCGTCTGCTGTTGCTGTCCACCGATCCGGCCCACTCCCTGGGGGATGTGCTGGGGATCCCGGTGGCCGACACCCCCCAACCCCTGCCGGAAAGTGCTCCGCACCGCTTGCGCGAATGGCCGAACTTGCAGGTGCGGGCTCTCCAGGCCGAGGTGCTGCTGCAGTCTTTCAAGCAGACCTACGGCCCTGCTCTGGAGCTCATTGCCGAGCGGGGCAGTTGGCTGGGGCGAGAGGATCTGTTGCCCCTTTGGGATCTGGACTGGCCGGGGGTGGACGAGCTGATGGCCATCCTCGAGGTCAACCGCCTGCTGGCAGGCCAAGAGGTGGACACAGTCATCCTGGACACGGCCCCCACCGGCCACACCCTGCGGCTGTTGGAGTTGCCTGACTTTTTGGATAATCTGCTGGCGGTGTTTGCCACCTTCCAGGCCAAGCACCGCGAGGTTGTCCAATCCCTGACGGGCACCTATCGACCGGATGAGGCCGATGCCTTTTTGACCCGGCTACAAAGTGAGCTGGAGGGAGGCAAAGCCCGCCTCACCGACCCGGAGAGCACCTCTGCTTGGCTGGTGCTGATCCCGGAGCCCTTGAGCGTGGCGGAGACCCGCCGCTTCTGTCAACAACTGCAAAGCCGCCGTGTGCCTGTGGGGGGTCTTCTGGTCAACCAGGTGCTGCTAGGGACGGTGGCGGCCGCAGGGGAAAAAGCGGAAGCAACCCCCAGCCGCCCCTCGCCTCTCTACCTGGCCCGCCAGCAGGAGCAGTGGCGCTGGCTAAAAACGCTTCAAGAGGAGCTGCCTGGCTATCCCATCTGGGTTTGTCCCTATCAACTGGAGGAGCCGATTGGGCCGACGGCCCTGGACAAGCTGGTGCAGCAGCTTCGCCCTTTGCCAGAGGTGCTGCCGCAGTTGGCAGGGATCCCCGCCCCGGGGGAACTCTCCCCTTCGCCGCAGCGGGACGAAGTCCTTGGGATTGCTTCTGGGCAGAGCCAGGCTTTGGGCCTTCCAGATTTTTTGGCCCAAGGGATCCGCCTTGTGCTGGTGGGGGGCAAGGGCGGAGTGGGCAAGACCACGGTGGCCGGGGCCCTAGCCTGGAACTTGGCCCAGCGCCATCCCGACCAGCGGCTCTTACTGGTCTCCATCGACCCGGCCCACTCGCTGGGGGATCTGTTTCAGACGAAGCTGGGTCAGGAGCCACTGCCTCTCTTGCCCAACCTGCTGGGCCAGGAGATCGAGGCGGCGGCAGTGCTGGAGCGCTTCCGCCAAGACTACCTGGAGGAGGTGGCGGCCATTTTGGCAGGCGAGGGGACGGCAGGGGTGGAAGTCCAGTACGACCCCCAGGCTTGGCGGCAGCTTTTGCAGATGCCCCCTCCCGGTCTAGACGAGGTGATGGCCCTGCTGACGGTGCTGGAACAAGAAGCCAGCGGCCAGTTCAACCTGGTGGTGGTGGATACCGCCCCCACCGGCCATCTCCTGCGCTTTTTGCAGATGCCGCAGGCCCTAGAAGGCTGGGTGAGCCTGGCCCTGAAGCTGTGGCTAAAGTACCGCGACGTGGTGGGCAGGCCGGAATGGGCGCAGCGGCTGCGGGATCTCTTGGCCCAGGTGCGCCAGCTCCAGCGGCGGCTGCGGGATCCCCAGTTTGTTAGCTTTGTCCCCGTCTTCAACCCCGAACAGGCAGTTCTGGCCGAAACCGAGCGTCTTTTGGCGGAGTTGGATGCCCTGGGGATCCCCCATCCCTACGCCGTTCTCAATCGGGTTTGGCTAGAGGACTCCACCCCCTTGGGAGAGGCCCTCCGCCGCCGCCACCAAGCCCTTCTGGCCCAGCTCCCCCGGCGATTCTCCCAACAGGCCATCTTGATCATCCCCTTCGTGCATCCTCCCAGCTTGGAGAATATCGGCTCCTACTTATTTGCTCCCCAGGAGCCCTAACCTGGGGGTAGATCTTGCTCACCCAAACGGTATGGATCCCAGACTGGAAGAGCGCGCCCGCGAGCTGCGCGCCCTGCTGCAGAAGGCCAGCATCGCCTACTACGTCCACGATGCCCCCATCCTGGAAGACAGCGTTTACGACCGCCTCTACCGGGAGCTGCAAGAGCTGGAGCGGGCTTACCCCGAACTGGTCACCCCCGACAGCCCTACCCAGCGGGTGGGAGAAAAACCTGCAGAGCATTTTCCTACTGTCTTCCACCGCATCCCCCTCCACAGCTTGGAAAATGCTTTCAACCCAGAAGAGCTAGAGGAGTGGCAAGAGCGCCTGCTGCGAGTTTTGGGCCGCGACAGCGAGACAGAGGAGGAGCTGGAATACGTCTGTGAGCTGAAGATCGATGGCGCCGCCTTGGCCCTGACCTACCTCGATGGTCTTTTGGAGCGGGGCGCTACCCGGGGGGACGGTCAGGCCGGAGAGGACATCACCCCCAACGTGCGCGCCATTCGTTCCATTCCCCTGCGGCTGGCGACGGCAGATCCGCCTCCCGTTTTGGAGGTGCGGGGGGAAGTCTATCTGGCCCTGGCTGAGTTCGAGCGCATCAACCAAGAGCGCCGCTCCGCTGGGGATCCCCCCTTTGCCAACCCGCGCAACTGCGCCGCCGGCACCCTGCGCCAATTGGATAGCCGCGTTGTCGCCGCCCGCAAGCTCAGCTTTTTTGCCTATGCCCTCCACTGGCCAGAAGGCTGGCCGAGCGGGGATCCCCCCCAAACCCAGTGGCAGTGTCTGCGGCAGCTCAAGGAACTGGGATTTCCGGTCAACCCCCTCTCCCAGGTGTGCCGGGGCTTGCAGGAGGTGATCCAATTTTACGAGCGGTGGCGGGGTGCCCAGCTCCCCTACGCCTGCGACGGCGTGGTGGTGAAGCTCAACTCCTTGCGGCTGCAAGAGGAGGCCGGCTTTACACAAAAATTTCCCCGCTGGGCCATTGCCCTCAAATACCCTGCCCAAGAAGTTCCCACCCGCATCCGCGCCATTTTTGCCAGCGTAGGCCGCACCGGCGCCGTCACCCCGGTGGCAGAGCTCGAGCCCGTGCTTCTGGCCGGCACCACCGTCAGCCGCGCCAGCCTGCACAATGCCGATCGCCTCGAGGAGCTGGATGTGCACATCGGCGACACGGCCATCGTGCGCAAAGCCGGGGAGATCATCCCCGAGGTGGTGGGGATCCTCAAAGAGTTGCGCCCCCCCGACGCTGTTCCCTACCGCCTGCCCAGCCACTGCCCCGAATGCCACACCCCCCTGGTTCGCCCTGCCGGCGAGGCGATAACCCGCTGCCCCAACCCAGACTGCCCGGCCAAGATCAGGGGGGAACTGCAGCACTGGGCCAGCCGCGACGCTTTGGATATCGAGGGCTTAGGGGAAAAGCGGGTAGCCCAGTTGGTGGAAAAGCTGGGGGTGCGCACCGTGGCCGACCTCTACCGCCTCGCCCCGGAACAGTTGGAGAGTTTGGCAGGGATGGGATCCCGTTCCAGCCAGAAGCTGGTGCAGGCCATTCAGCGCTCCCGCCAACAGCCCTGGGAGCGGGTGCTATATGGATTGGGGATCCCCCATGTGGGGGTGGTGACCGCCCAGACTTTGGCCCAGCATTTCCCCGCCCCAGAACTCTTAGCCCAGGCCAGGGCTGAAGACATCGCCCAGATCTACGGGATAGGGGCGGAAATTGCCGAGGCGGTGGTGGCCTGGTTTGCCGATCCCGCCCACCAGAAGTTGTTGCAGGAGCTGGGGGAGCTGGGGATCCCTGCCCTGCCCCAGCAGAAGGCCCCTGCTGTTTCCCAGGTGCTGGCCGGGAAGAAGTTTGTAATCACTGGCACCTTGCCCACCCTCTCCCGCCAGCAGGCCAAGGCTTGGATTGAGAGCCGCGGCGGCAAAGTGACCGCCAGCGTCAGCCGCCAAACCGACTATGTGGTGGTGGGGTCGGATCCCGGCTCCAAGCTCAAGCAGGCGCAAGAATTGGGGATCCCCCTGCTGAGCGAAGCGGAGCTGTTGGCCCTGGAATCCGGTGATCCGCAGCCTTGACAGGGGTAGATCCCCAGAAAACTTGGGGAAAGTGGGTTGTTCTAACGGCAGGGATGATTTATGATTCAACTCTAGTGAGGAGTGGACGCCAATAGGGGGGAAGCGAACGAAACACGGACAGTTCCTTCCCCTTTTTGGTTGCCAACAAAGGCCGTCACACCCCCCCGAAAGCATCCAACTTAACTGAAAGATCCCTTGGCCTTCGATAGCCATCTTTGCCAGGGCCGGGTAAGTTCTACTATGATGGGATCAGCGGAGACGCATGTTTCCGTTCACTCCTCACACCATCTGCCGCTCGGCGTTCAGTCGGGCGGTTTTTCTGTAGACCTGTCTAGGGGGGTCACAGTTATCTCACAAGAATCTCTGAGCACTTCGCCTGGGAACAAGCCCAGCGGAGATGCTAGACTGATAGACCAGTGAGTTCCACCCGCCTCGGCATTCCTACACTCTCATAGCCGATTTGCCCCACGCTTTGATTTGTTTGAATGTCCAGTCTTCCTCTGGCTTTTGCCGGATAGGATAGCCAAGAACAAGCAGCAACGAGGATCCCATGGCCAAATATGACTCCCACTTAAGGTGCTCCTTCTGCAATAAGTCCCAGGATCAAGTGCGTAAGTTGATTGCAGGGCCGGGGGTCTACATTTGTGACGAGTGTGTGGAGCTCTGCAACGAAATTTTGGATGAGGAGCTCTACGACGGCAACCCTCCTGCTACTGCTGCCACTGCCCCTGCCCCCAGTCGTCGCGAAACCACCAAGAAATCTTTTCGCAGCCTGCCTTCTCTGGCGCAGTTGCCTAAGCCGCGCGAGATCATGCGTTATCTTGACCAATATGTGATCGGCCAAGAGAAGGCCAAGAAGGTCTTGTCGGTGGCGGTGTACAACCACTACAAGCGCCTAGCGGCCAAGGCCAACCCCAGCAGCCTCGGAGCTGCGGAGCTGGATGAGGTGGAGCTGCAAAAGTCCAACATCTTGATCATCGGCCCCACCGGCTCCGGCAAAACCCTGCTGGCCGAAACCCTGGCCCGCATGTTGGATGTGCCCTTTGCTGTTGCCGATGCCACCACCCTCACCGAAGCCGGCTACGTCGGCGAAGATGTGGAAAACATCCTGTTGCGCCTGCTGCAGGTGGCGGACATGGATGTGGAAGCAGCCCAGCGCGGCATCATCTACATCGACGAAATCGACAAAATTGCCCGCAAGAGCGAAAACCCCTCCATTACCCGCGACGTTTCCGGCGAAGGGGTGCAGCAGGCTTTGCTGAAGATGCTGGAAGGCACCATCGCCAACGTGCCCCCCCAAGGCGGACGCAAGCACCCCTACCAAGACTGCATTCAAATCGATACTTCGAATATCCTCTTTATCTGCGGGGGCGCTTTTGTCGGCCTAGAGAAGGTAATCGAGCAGCGCATCGGCAAAAAGTCGATGGGCTTTATCAAGCCAGGGGAGCAGCTAGCAGTTACCCGTGAGCAGCGCATGGCCAACGCCCTCAAAGCTTTGGAGCCGGAGGATTTGATCAAGTACGGCATGATCCCCGAATTCACGGGACGAATTCCGGTGGTGGCCACTTTGGATCCGCTGGATGAGAAGGCGCTGGAGGCCATCTTGACGCAGCCTAAGAATGCCATTCTCAAACAGGCGCAAAAGCTGTTGCGCATGGACGGGGTGGAGCTGGAGTTCGAGCCGGCTGCCATTTCTGCCATTGCCAAGGAAGCCTACCGTCGCAAAACGGGGGCGCGGGCGTTGCGGGCCATTGTGGAGGAGCTAATGCTGGATGTAATGTACGAGGCGCCCTCCCGCCGTGACCTAAAGTACATCCGCATCACCGCCGAGATGGTGGAGCGCCGTTCCACGCACGAGCTGATCCCTCACCCTTCCACCCTGCCCAAGCCTGAGTCTGCCTAGGATCTCAGCCCTGCCCGATCCCTGCTGCGTCAGCCTATGATTGGTGTTTGGTTTTGAAGTAAAGGGCAAGGGGGCGCATGGGGCGAGCGGATCGCGAGTATGCGGTGATCGGTCTGGGACGCTTCGGCACGAGTTTGGCCCTCACGCTGATGGAGCGGGGGCACAATGTTTTGGGGATCGACCGCAGCCGGGAGATCGTGCAGCGTCTGGCGGATCAACTGACGCAGGTGGTGGCTCTGGATTCCAGCGATGAGGATGCGCTGCGAGCGGTGGATATTCTCTCCTTCGACACGGTGGTGGTGGCCATCGGCAGCGATTTCGAGAGCAATTTGCTGACGACGGTGGCCCTCAAGAGCTTAGGGGTGCGCAACGTGGTTTGCAAGGCTTCGACGGAGCGGCAGCGCTCGATTCTCTTGCGGGTGGGCGCCGATCGGGTGGTGTTGCCGGAGCAGGAGGCGGGCCGGCGTCTGGCTCAGGTGTTGACGGCACCAGGGATCCTGGATCAATTGGAGCTGGAGCCGGGCTACGGCATTACCGAGCTGGAGGTGCCGGAGGCGTTGGTGGGCCATACGCTGGCGGAGTCAGACTTGCGTCGCCGCTTTGGCATCACGGTCTTGGTGGTGAAGCGAAAACAATCGTTGGTGGTCTCACCGCCAGCAGACTACCTGTTGGAGAAGGGAGATCTGCTGGTGGTGCTGGGGGCCAATACCAATATCTCGCGGCTGAACGAGATGTAAGGGGGGATCCGATGAGAGAGGGTTGTGTCCCGCCGTCGCAACCCGAGGGGGCTGGGGGCTGGGGGTCTGCCCGAGCTGCGGGAAGCCCTCGCCTGATGCTGCCTCAGTCCTCTTGGATCCCGGCCAACCGCTTGCATCGGCTCGTTTTTGGGGACAGGCGTCGCCCGCTGCCGCCGCCTCTGCGCCTGGTCGCAGGGTTGGGCCTGCTGGCGGTGGTGGGAACTTTGCTGCTGATGCTGCCGGGAATCGGGCGCGGAGATCCCTTGAGCTGGAATGAGGCGCTATTCACGGCCATGTCCGCCCTGAGCGTAACGGGGCTCTCGACGATTGTGGCGGCGGAGGATCTCACTCTGTTCGGCCAGATCGTCTTGCTGCTGTTGATCCAAATTGGCGGGGTGGGCTTCATGGTTTTGGCGGTGGTGGTGTTCCAACTGATCGGGCGGCGCATCTCCCTGCTCAACCGCTTGGCGCTGTGCAATTCGCTGGGCCTGATCGATCCGGGGGCCATTCTGGAATTGACGCGGCGGGTGTTGATCGGGGTCACCCTGATCGAGCTGGGAGGGGCCCTGCTGCTCTGGGTGCATTGGCGGGATCTCTACGGGCCAGGTCGGGCGGTTTTTCTGGCCATTTTTCACGCCGTGTCAGCTTTCTGTAATGCGGGGTTCGACCTATTTGGGCAGGAGGGGATCCCTACGGATGGCCTGTCGCTGGCGATCTTGGGCGCTCTGATTTTTATCGGCGGCTTGGGCATCCCGGTTTTGTCGGATTTGTTAACTTGGCCGCGGGGCCACCGTCCCTCTCTGCACACCCGCATCACTCTGGTTGTGGTAGTGGCCTTGCTCTGCACAGGCGGCTTGGGGATGTTCTTGGCCGAGAGTTTGCCCGAGGGATCCCTGCGGGAGCTGAACTGGCCCCGCCGCTTGGGCCTGACGTTTTTTCAATCGGTTTCGGCTCGTACCGCCGGGTTCGCCGGGATCCCCATTGAGGATTTGACCCCGGCAAGTCGGTTGTTGCTGATGGCTCTCATGTTTATCGGGGCAGCTCCGGCTTCTATGGGGGGTGGCATCACCACCGGAACCTTGGCGGTGTTGGTGCTGGCCCTGTGGGGCTATGCCCGCGGCCTGCCCAGCGCCCAGATTGCCGGGCGCAGTTTGGATCCCTCGATGGTGCGCAAGGCGGCGGCGGTGCTGACGGTTTCTCTGTTTGTGGTGCTGTTGGCGGCCTGGCTGATCTTGATTTCCCACGGCAACAGCAGGCTGGATCCGGTGTTGTTTGAAGTGATCTCCGCTTTTGCCACCTGCGGTCTCTCGACGGGGTTTACCGGGGAGCTGAACTTGTTTGGCCAACTGATCATCGTTTTGGTGATGTTCTGGGGCCGCTTGGGGGCACTGACCATCGTCTTGGCTTTGGCCCAACAGCAGCCCCGCCCGTTGGTGACCTACCCTGAAGAGTCGATCTTAATCGGTTAGCTAAGGCAGTCTTCGTTAGACTGGGTATCGGAGTTCTCTGTCTCTCGCGTTGCCAGGAGCCATCCGTGTCCAAGTTCCTTCTCATCGGTTCTACTGAGCCCTTCAGCGGCAAGTCGGCAGCCATCTTGGGTTTGGCCAAGCATTTGCAGCGGCAGGGGGTGCAAGTTACCTACAGCAAGCCGATTGGATCGTGGGCTAGAGAGGATGGCTCCCCGGAAGGGATGGATCCGGATATGCGCTTTGTAGCGGAGACGCTGCGGCTGACTCAGATGCCTCCCATGCTTCTCCAGCTCAACGAAGAGGCGTTGCTGGCTCACATCCAGCAGTCGCTGGAGAAGCTGGCCCCCGCCTGCTCCGTTGCCCCTCTGCTGGAGTTTGCCGAGGGATCCGCTGCGGATTTGATCCTGCTAGAGGGCCCCGCCGATCTCTACGAGGGAGAGTTGTTTGGCCTCTCCTTGGCCAAAATGGCCCAAGCCCTGGATGCTCAGGTACTGCTGATCAACCGCTACCACTCCCCTTTGGCGGTCGATTCTCTTCTCTTTGCCCACCGCCAACTGGGATCCCATTTGGCCGGCGTGCTGCTCAACGATGTGCCGCCCGACCAGATGGAGCCCACCAAGACCACCGTTCGACCCTTCCTGGAGGCGAAAGGGATCCCGGTTTTGGGCATTTTGCCCTCCCACCGCATTTTGCGCAGCATCAGCGTCGGCGAGCTGGCGCGGCAACTGGAGGCCGAGGTGCTCTGCTGCCCAGATCGCCTGGATTTGATGGTAGAAAACATCGCCGTGGGGGCGATGAACGTCAACTCGGCCTTGAAGTACTTCCGCAAGCTGGAGCACAAGGCGGTGATCACCGGCGGAGACCGCACCGATATTCAACTGGCCGCCCTGGAAACTTCCACCCTCTGCCTGATCTTGACCGGCAAGCTGCCTCTGGATCCCCGCATTCAATCTCGAGCAGAAGAGCTGGAAGTGCCGATCCTCTCGGTGGATCTGGACACTTTCACCACCATTAACCGCATCGAACGGGTTTTTGGCCAAATTCGCCTCCATGAGGAGGTGAAAGTCCGCTGCATCCAGGAGCTAATGTCAGCAAATTTTGACTTTTCTCGCCTCTATGCTCATTTGGGCTTGACACAACCCCTAGTGTCAGCGGCGGGCACCTAAAAAAATCATTATCAGACCTCTCTACCCCTAGTGCTTAATTAGATATTTTTCCAAAACTAAGCACTATACCTGATCAAGATGAAAATAAGCTCTGTTCTGGTGCGCTGGCTTCTAGTGTCTGATGCTTTCCAGCATCTGCAATGATTTCTGCAAAAAAACGCAGAGATCTCCCGCCGAGTTGGCCTACTCGCTGAATTGGGGGGATATCATGCGAGTATTCATCACCTCAACACACCACTCCTCCCCCAGGTTTTCTGGGGGTTTTTGTTTGCGCTGTTTTGGCAGGAGTTCCCTATCTCTATACCCTAACGGGGCTTATGCTGCTGATGGTGTGAAATAAGGCTTCGCTGACGCTGCTTCCACTAAATATCTACTAAGTAGTGGCGCTGACAGGCCTGGGGGGGTTAAGATCCAGTGTCTGTTGCGAGCAGGGATCCTGAATGATGGCCCAAGTCTCACGGATTCACAACCGTGGAGGAGCGCGCCCTAGCCGTCCGCTTGCTTGCCCCCACAGCGGCATCTTTACCGACGGGGGCTGTTCCCCCAATCCGGGGCCAGGGGGATGGGCGGTGGTGGTGGTTGAGGATGACCAAGTTGTGGAGAAGTTTTGGGGAGGGGATCCCGCCAGCACCAACAACCGCATGGAGTTGACCGGCCTCATTCGGGCTTTGCAATATTGCCACGACACCCAGAGCAACAGCATAGACACCATCTACAGCGATTCTCACCTTTGCGTACAGACCTACAACGATTGGATGGAGCGCTGGGCAGCGCAGGGGTGGCGGCGGCGCACGGGGTCGGTGGAAAACTTGGACTTGGTGCAAGAGCTGTATCAACTGAAACGGCAGTGCCCGCAGGTGCGGGTGGCCTGGATCCCAGCCCATCGGGGTCTGCGCTGGAACGAATATGTGGATGGGCTGGTCGCGCGCGCCCGATCCAAGTAACTAGTTTCTACATAATTTCGGCGGGCGGGCCTGGGATCACAGACAGCCTTCGAGTTTATCGCTTATGCTCAAGAGGACGGCTCGTTGCAGGTGTGGTATGCAGGCCCAACTTTATCGTCGCCCTCGTCCGTTCTCCCTGACATTGATGGCGGTGGGGGGCTCTTGGCTTTTGGGCTCCTGTCAGCTCAGGGCACCCCAGGTGCAGTTGCCCGGCGATGTCCTGCCGGAGACGGCGCTGGTGCCCCAGTCAGCACCCTTAGTGCTGGCCTTTTCTACCAAACCAGAAGAGGCGCTGCGCACCCACCCTGACCTTTTGGCTCAGTGGGAGAGCTGGACGGACAAAGCTTGGGCTAGCGCCGGCCAGGAGTTCTCCCGCGAGGAAATCCAGGCCTGGGCCAGGGATCAATTCACGCTGGCGGTGGTGATCCCCAATCTAGTGCCGGGGGCTGCGGAGCCGGTGCCCGGGATCCTCTTTGGAGCCAGCACCCGCAACGCCGATCTGTCCAGGCAATTCCTGGCCCAAGTGCGGCAACAGGCAGAGGCGGAAGGGGCCAACTTCGAGCAGCGCCAGGAGCAAGGGGTGACTCTCTACGTGCAAACCAATGGGGAGCCGGGCGAACGGTGGGTGACTGCGGAGTTTGGCAACCGCTTCGTGGCCCTGGCCAACGATCCCAAGGTGATGGAGCAGGCAATTGCTGTCTATCGCGGCCAGGCGGAGCCCATTAGCCGCGCCGAAGCTTTCCAAGCTGCCGTGGGCGATCTCTACCAGAAGCCGGGCGCCCTGGCCTTTGCCTACTTCAACTTCCAGGCTTTGCAGGAGGATCCCGAGTCTTTCCGAGATTGGACGCGGGACTGGGATCCGGCAGAGCTGGGATCCCTGCAGCCGCTGCGCTCTTTGGCTATGGCTGCCCACTGGCGGGAGCAGGGCCTGCAGATGCGCCTACTCACCCAACTGGATCCCCAAACTCCCCTGCTGCGCAGGTGGCAGACTGCCCGGGGCGAGCTGATCCAGCGGCTGCCCGGCAGTGCCCTGGCGGTGATCACCACCCAGCAGGTTGCCCAACGCTGGCAGGCGGTTGTGTCGGAGCTGGAAGAGGATCCCCAGGCCAAAGAGTCCCTGGATGAACTGCGGGCCGAGTTCCGCACCAACACCCGCCTGGATCTGGATCGAGACCTGATGGCTTGGCTGGATGGGGAGATAGCCTTGCTGGTGGCGCCCGATGCCCAGGCCCACCCCCTCTTGCAAGGCATGGGGGCGGCTTTGATCATCGAGAGCAGCCAAAAAGACAAAGCCAACGCGGCCCTGGCCCAGTTGGATCGGCTGGCTCAGGAGTCGGGCGCGCGAGTAACGGAAGCCGATGGCCAGGTAACCTGGGCGGATCCCTTGTTTAACCGTCCGCTTCTAACCCGTGCCTGGGAAGGCAACTACCTGATGGTTACCACCAGCACGGCGGCGCTGCAAAGCCTTGCCCAGCGCCAGGGCAATCTGCTTCCTCAAACCGAGCCGCTGAAAACCCTCTACAACCAGTTGCCCAAGCCCAACTACGGCTACTTTTTGCTGAATTGGCGAGGCCTCCGCACGGTGCTGGAAGCCGCCTTGCCAGGTGGGCTGGCCAGCGTAGAGCCGGAAGCCCGCGAGCTGCTGACCCGCATCGATGGGGTGGGGATCACCAGCTACCCCGCCGGGGAGCACGCCTTTGGGCTGGAGCTGCTGGTTACCGTTCCGCCCAAGCCACAGCCGTAAGCTCCTTCTCCCCTCTCCCAGAGGGAGAGGGGCCGGGGGTGAGGGCAGCTCCCTCTGGGAGAGGGGCCGGGGGTGAGGGCTACAACCGGATCAGGCCGTAGGTGAGGGCTACAACCGGATCAGGCCGTAGGTGAGGGCGTAGCGCACCAGCTCGGTGCGGCTGCTGGTGCCCGTCTTGTTGAGGAGGCGGGTGACGTATTTTTCCACGTTGCGCACGCTGGTTTGCAGTTGTTTGGCAATTTCTTTGTTCATCAGACCTTCTGCCACCTTCTCCAACACCTGCTGTTCCCGCGGCGTCAGCTCCACCTTAATCGGTGGGGGCAAAGGAGTTGGGGTGAGGGGCTGAGAGGGACTGGTTGGGGGGAGAGTTCGCTCCGACAGCAGGGCGCGAATCGAGGCCAGCTCGCGGGCCACCACTTCCGAGGGGCTAGCCGCGCGCGAGCGCTCAATGAGATTGGAGACAATGGCCACCAGCTCTTCCGGATCGAAGGGCTTGGGCAAGTAGGCATCGACGCCGGCCCGGTAGCCCTGGATGCGGTCGGCAGTCATGCCTTTGGCGGTGAGGAACACCACCGGCAGATGGCTGTAGGGCTCGAGTTTTCGCACTTGCGCCAAAAATTGGTAGCCGTCCATGCCCGGCATCATGATGTCGGAGATGATCAGTTGCGGTTGGGCCGTGCCGAGAAGCTGCAGAGCCTGCTGGGCGTTGGCAGCCGGGATCACCTCAAAGCCGCTGTCTTCTAGGTAGGCTTGCACTGCCTCCCGCAGACCTGGCTCGTCATCTACCAACAAGATGCGGGCCAAGGCAGGTTCGGGTTTGGCTTGAGCGGAGGGGGCCATTGGGCAGCTCCTGGATAGCTTTCAAGATTTTGGCTGGGAGAAACACCCTTGCTCACACTTTCAAGCTCTACTGGGCCGTGGGCAATCTGAGGCGAAAACAAGAGCCTTGGGGGGAGCTGTCCACGCGAAGGTCTCCTCCCATCTGGGTGGCCAAGTCGCGGCTAATGGCCAACCCCAGCCCCTGTCCTGGCTTAGAAAGATCCGCCCGAAAGAAAGGGTCAAAGATCCGCTCCAGGTTCTCGGGGTGGATGCCGGGGCCATTATCACAGACGGCGATCCACACCTCTTGGCGAGAGGAGGCGCTTGAGCCTCTCGCTTCCTCGGTGAGCTTGACCTCCACCCTGAGCTGGATGTCGCCGGGGGGCGGGGTGTACTTGCAGGAGTTGTCGATTAAGTTATCCAACACCTGGCGCAGGGCGCGGGGATCCGCCTGTACCGGCGGCAGGGAAGGGGGAAGAACGGCCTGAAAGCGATGTCCCTGTGCTTCTGCCAGAGCCTGATAGATGGGGATCCACTCCCGCAGCAGGTCGGCCAAGGCAAGTGGCCGCAGGTGGAGAGGGGCTGGGATCCCGTCCAAGCGCTCGAGCTCCGCCAGCAGATCCTGCAGATGCCTGCACTCTTGCTCAATGCTGAGGCCAATCCAATGGTTGCGATCGTCGGGGGGCAGACGCTTTTGCAACAACTTGGCCAACGTGCTCAGGGCAGTTAGAGGATTGCGCATCTCGTGGAGCAAGGTGGAGAGCTGCTGGGCAGATAGGGTGATCCCCCCGCCAGGCCTGGGATCCCCAGCTCCACAGGCAGGCTCTGGCTCTGGATGGTGTTCGGCAACTTTTCTGGCTCTCGGCATGGATCCAATCTCTAGACTCTCCCGGCGCTGGCAGATCGATCCTAGCCCCATCTCCCCTGCGATCCGCCATAAGGATATCGGGATGAGAGCGGGATCGGTGGCTCATAGCTGGCGGGGCAGGTAGATGTTGAGAATTTCCCCCCGGTGGGCGCGGTGGCGCACGGTGAGGTAGCCCCCCAAGGCGCGGAACAAGGTTTGGGTGACGGGAAGGCTGAGGCTCACTGCACCCGTATCCGGCTGCACGACCAACAGCTGCCCAATGGCTTGGGGAGATTTGGGCTCTGAGTCGGCAGCGGCGTTGCTGGCCTCAGGTGTGTTGACCTGAAACTGGAGTTTGACCAGCTCGCCAGCGCTGACCAGCTGGGCGCGAATGTGGCTGCCGGCCGGTGTGCTGCGGGCAATGCGATCCACCATGCCGAACAGCACCGCTTCCAGCGCCTTGGGATCGCTGACCACATCCGGCAGCTCGTCGGGGATCTGCAGCTCCAGTTGGGATCCCCGTCGTTTCACCTGCTCCTGCCAGCGAGGTAGGTTTTGCCGCACCAAGTCCACCAACGCAATGGGCTCTAGCTGGAGCCGACGCCCTTCGCCGGGAGTGGCAGCGGGCATCACCGTTTCCGTGGCCTGGAAGAACAGCCCGAAGCGGTTGATCTGCTCGGTACATTCGCGATCGATTTTCTCTACGTATTCCCGTACCCGTGGCGGCAGGTCGCGCCGCTTCAGAATGAGACTGACCAAGGTGCGGATGGTGCTAAGGGGGGTCTGGATCTCGTGAATGAGAGCCCGCAACAGTTCTGCCTCCGAAAGGCTGCTCTGTTGACCAGAGGACTGGCTCTGGGGAGAGGAATCTGTGGGGGAAGGGGGAGAGGAAGCTGCCGAGAGCCGCCCCTTCTTGGTGTCTTCTGGCCGGGTTGGGGGCGCAGGGGAGTTCTCCACCTCAGCTCTGGCAGGGGGCAGGCAAGCGGGCGAGGAGCCCGATTCGGCCAAGTTCCCTAACAAAAGAAGGCTGCTGAAGCGGGCCAGCACCCGCACATGCGGCTGCATCAGTGGATAGTGGATGGCCAACTCTCGCCAAGCAGCAAGCTGATCCGGCCTGCCCTGTTGAACCCGCTGCTCCAGGCTTTGCCAAGCCCGATGCACCACCTCCGGCTCAAAAGACACCATCATGCCTCTTTGCCGCGTGTGGGGGTGATACCCTTGGGCGGCCACCGCCGAAAAAACAGGGGTGAGCACCAGCAAAAAAGGCTCCTCCACCAAGGGATCCCGCGGCAGGAGAGGGATCACCGTCTGGCCAGGGGTCAGGATCGACTCCGGCGACAGATCGGGGGTAAACAGCCAGGGGGCTTCGCGGGCCGGCTCTTGCAGCTTCAGGTTGGGTTCTGGGGCGTCGATGGGCAGCGGCAGCTGGGGCAGCGGATCCCGCACCACCCAGGGGGGCCACCAAGACACCGGCCCACCGATCACCACGCCAAACCGTCCCACCTCTTGCCATAGCTGGAGCAGGGCTGCCACCGTCTGCTGCCACGAGCGCTCCCCCGCCCCCGGCAACCATTCCGGCAAAGGCAGAGCAGCCCACAAGGCTTCCATTAAAGACAGAAATCGGCGGCTGTTCACGGATCCCTTTGTCCCACCCTTCCCCTGTAGGCTAGCGGTTGTGGTGCTCCCAGGACAGCGGAAAACCTCACCTGCTCCAGGGCGGATCCCCGCCTTGCTCACCCAATCCGTCCATCCGGCAGGGTTGCCCCGCGCAAATTGGCACCGCTGAGGTTAGCCGTGCTTAGATCGGCTCGGGTCAGGATCGCGTCGCCGAGATCGGCGTTTTCCAGGTTGGTGCGCCCCAAGTAGGCGTCCACCAGGTTGGCATGCCTCAAATCGGCCCCGGCCAGATTGGCCCGACTGAGATCCGTCCGCGTCAGCTTGGCCGAGCGCAGGCAACTGGCGGAAAAATCGGCCCCGGCCAGATCTGCCTCACTCAAGTTGGCTTCTGTCAGATTCACCTGGCGCAGTATCGCCTCCTTCAAATTGGCCCGCATCATCTGCACTCCTTGCAGGTTTGCTCCTGTAAAGGCAGCCCCCCTTAGGTCGGTCTCGCTCAGGATGGCTCCCTGCAAACAGGCCTGCTGCAGATTGGCCCCTTGCAAGTTGGCCCTGAGCAGGCTGGCCTCTTTGAGATTGGCCCCGCTCAGGTCGGCCCGCGTCAAATCCGCTCCCGCCAGGTTGGCTCCGCTCAGGTCGGCGCGGCTGAGATTGGCGTTGCGCAACACCGCTCCCCGACGACTATCGAGTCGCAAGTTGGCCCCCCGCAGACAAGCCCCCCCCAAGTTGGCGCTGGTGAGGTTAGCCCAGCGCAGATCCGCATCCAGCAGATTGGCATCCAGCAGCAGGGCCAGGGTCAGGTTGGCCCCATGCAAATCTGCCCCCTGCAAAGTGGCGCCGTGCAACTGAGCATCTCTGAGATCCGCCTCGCTCAAGTCCGCCTGGCTGAGGTTGGCCCCACCGAGGTTAGCCCCAACAAGGTTGGCCTTCTGCAGCTTGGCCCGCCCCAAAAAAGCAAAAATCAAATTGGCACTGCGCAGGTTGGCTTGCGAGAGATCCACCCCGATTAAATCGGCCCGGCTTAGATCCAGGGCGGCTAGGTTTTCGCCCGCAAAGTTAGTGCGTCCTGCCCGGTAGAGGCGGAGCAGCTCCTTGGCATCCATAGGTAGAGAGGGGGAGCTCAGATGAAGCAGTGAGGGGGGATCTAACTGGTGGCCATTCTAGAAGAAAATCACGACGTTTCCCTACCGCTCTGCGCCGCCCTCACCCCAGCCCCTCTCCCAGCCCTCACCCCCAGCCCCTCTCCCAAAGGGAGAGGGGAGTTAGAGCGGCGCGTTGGCGACAGCGTATGGAATTCGAAGGCGATGGCTATGAGTGCTAGACGGGATCCCCAAACAGGGGGTTGGCTCTCAAACCAGTCCGAACAGACGGCGCTCTGCCTCTTCCATACGTTCCAACAGAGCAGCAAATTTCGTAGAGATCTCCTCCACTTCCTGCAAAAAGGCGCGCAACGCCTGGTACTTGAGAACCAAGGCTTCTTCCAGGCTACAGGTTGGGAACTGCTCATCCAACGCCTGGCCCAACTCGCTCAGGGCCTGTTCGATAGCCGCTTTAACCGAGCTGACGCTGCGCCGCACCAGACGCATCACCTCCTGCTCTAGCTGCGGCTTTTGCCGAGTTAGCTCGCTGCTGGCCAACACCTGTCTCAGGGAAGCATAGGGATCCACCAGCTCGCCAGGCACTTCCGGCAGAGCGTGTTCTCCACCGCCGCCGCGAAGGGGCTGCACCAGGCGCCACTCCGATTGCTCCAGCTTTTTCAAAATCCCCCTGAACATCGCGGCGGATCCCTCGACATCCCTCAAGAAGCCGCGCAACACCTGGTGTTTGAGCGTCAGATATTGGGCGGGATCCTCATCCTGTAGTCCTTCGTCCAGAGCATTGCCCAACTCGCTCAGGGTGTTCTCGATGGCCACCATCAGGGATCCGGCGCTGCGATGGAGCAGTTGGCGGCAGGACTCTGGGATCGCCTGTCGGAGGTCAGAAGAGGGGTTGGGCGATGTTGCCAGAGCTGTAAAAGCCGGAGACCCTATAGAGGGATCCTCCCCATCCTCGACCCAAGTCATGGGAGCGCCAACAGCATCTTCTGTATCGAGCCAATCGAGAGCGACAGAGGCGGGCTCGGCAGCTAACCCTCCACCAGCGGCGGTTTCTGGGGGCACGGAAACGTAAAGAGGCTTCAGCATCTGCAGCACGGCATTGGCAGCTTGGCCATCCTGATCAGGCTCCTGCGACTGTTGCACCGCCTCCTTCAGCCGAGTTTCCAGCTCTTGGGGGGAATTGCAGGCCCTATAAAGGGCTGTGAGCAGCTCATCCAGGCTGTAGCGCCGTAGGGCCGCCAACCCCTGCAGAGTGGGCTCTACTTTGTGGTACAAAGCCGTGAACAGAACCAGCTTGACCCGCAAAGGGCTGGCTTGCCGCATCACCCCTGCCCGCAACTCGAAGGGATCGTAGTCTTGCTTTTGCAGTTGCAAACCCCCGTACTTCAAAGACAAGACAGGCGAGGGCTGAGCCCAAACCGATGGATCTGCTTGCGGCTGTTGATACAAAGGCTCCAGCTTGCTCAGCAGCATCTTGGCGATGCGGGCATACTCGGCTTTTTTGTTGATGCGGCTGATGGCATCTCGAAAGCGCTGGCCCAGAGCATCAAGGGTTGCGTGCTCACGGCAGAGCTGCTCCAGGAGTGCCTTCAGGTCTATTTGGCTCAACTTGCCGACATCGCCTTCCCAGGTGCTGGTGCAGGCAAAGTAAACCAGCTTTTTGACTCGGTCTGCGTACCCGCCCCGCTGCACTTCTTGCACGACAAGGCCCAGGGGATCCGAGACTACCATAGGGAGCTGCCAAGCAGGAGTATGCCGAATCTAAGCTTACGAGGGTCTTTGCGGTTTTTGAACAGGGCTGGGTATCTTGCTGGGCAGAATAGCATATCCTTCCCAGGCAGAACCCACCTGATGTTTGCCCAGGGATCCCCCCTGGAGTTTAGCGGCCTAGTTTTTGCAAGACCCTTTCCGCCTGCACCACATGGCGGTTCAATCCCAGGTTTTCCGCCGGGATCCCCAGGGCCAGGCCCACCAATTGCGGCACATGCAGGATCGGGATTCCCAGCTTGCGCCCGATCACCTGCTCCACCTCCGGCTGGCGCGAGTCCAAATTGAGGTGACACAGGGGGCAAGGGGTAACCACACAATCGGCCCCCGCCTCGATTGCTTCGAGGAGGTGCCGGCCTGCCATCGAGAAAGACTGCTGCGGGGCATAGCTGGAAAGGGGCCAACCGCAACACTGGGTGCGCCCGCGATACCAAACAGGGGTGGCCCCCAAATGCTCGAAGAGATCCTCCAGCAAACGGGGATCCCGCGCCACGTCAAAGCGGGAGATATCGTAGGCCCGCAACAGATAACACCCGTAGAAGGCGGCGCAGCGCAGCCCCCACAGAGGCCGTTTCACCTGTCGGGCCAATCGCTCCAGGCCGTAGTCATGAACCAGCACCCACAGCAAATGGCGCACATCGCCGGTGCCTTCGTAGCAGCTCTCACAGCTTCCTTGCTGGCACAGGGTTTGCACCCGGTGAAAGTACTCAGGATCCGCGGTTTTCGCAGCTTTCAACTTTTCATTCACGCGGCCCAACACCCCCTGGCAAGTGCTGCAGTGGGTGAGCATCGGCAACCCCAATGCCTCTGCCAAAGCCAGGTTGCGGGCATTCACCGTATCTTCCAGCAGCTCCGATTCTTCCTTGAAGGTGCCGGAACCACAGCAGGAAGCTGCCTCCAGCTCCACCAGTTCGATGCCCAAATGCCGCGCGATCCGGTTGGTAGAGTCGTACAGCTCGCGACAAGCCCCCTGGGCCACACAGCCGGGGTAGTAGGCGTAGCGCCAGGATGAAGGGAGGGCCGCAGTCATGAGAAGAAGCGAAAGAGCACTGGGTTTGCGATTGAGATGGGGGCTCTGGTGAACAGAGGCTAGCGCCTATTCCCCTTCAGGGGGCGCTGCTGTCTTGGCATCCCAAGCAGCCTCTGCCCCGTAAGAGTCGATATCAATGGCCTGGGAGCCCCCCATAGCCAACAGGGCCAGTAGGGATCCCAACTGCCACCACACCAAGCCTGCCGTACTCAGCACCAGGATTCCACCCACCCAACTGGCCAGAGTCAGAGACAGGCCAAAGACGTTCAAACACGCCACCACAAAACCAAGGGTAAACAAACAGCAGAGACCGTAGGTGAGGATCACCCCAGGAGTCCGGTAGCGAATTGTTGCCTGGCTATCTCGGTTGAGCTGCCAAAGGGCTACCTGGTATTCCAGCTTATCTTTGAAAATGATGCCGAAGATAAGAGCAAAAAAGCTAAGCAGGGCAATGGCGGAGTAAATGGGGGGATTAACAAAAGAACTGGAGAAGTTGCCGCCAGCGTAAAGGGGTTCCATGGGCCTCACCTCGGTTCGGGATCCAGGCTTTTAGCTTAACATTTCTTAGTACTAAAGATATCTAGGCTGCAACGAAGATTTGCCAAGGCGGTTCGGATGGCACTAGAGTAGCGTCAAGTCTTGCCAGCCCGTCGTCTTTTGCAAGTGTCTTGGGTGAGGTCATCATGCCGCTTATCCCACAGGGGTTGCGCCCCCATTGTCATCTCCTCCGGGCAGGGATCCCGTTGGTTGGTGCTTTGGCTTTGGGGGCCTGCTGGAGCAACCGCATAGGTGCCGAGTTGCCCACATCGGCTCAGAATCCTTTTCCCCCCATCCCCACCCCACCACCACCCCTGCCTTCCCCCAGTGGGACTCCGGGCCTTCCCCCCTGGTGGCCCCGCGCACAATCGCCGGGGTGGAAAGATTCTCCCTATGCGGGGGTCTTGTCTGGCTTTTTGCAGGGATTGGCGGCCCAAGGGGGAGCGCTCTCACAACAGGGGATCCTGCTGTGGACGCCGCAGGGGGAGCTGTTGGCGGAGCACCTGCTGGATCGGCCTTTGCCGGTGGGGGCCTTGGATCAGTTGGCCATCAGCTTGATGGCTCTGGAGACTTGGGGCTACGAGCATCGCTTTGAAACCCGGTTCTACACCACAGGCCATCGGTCAGGCCACCGCCTGACGGGAGATTTGATCCTCGTGGGCAGCGGGGATCCCTATTTCACAGAGGCAAATGTGGCCGAGCTGGCCCGTCACTTACACAGCCTTGGGATTCGCCAGATCGACGGGGATGTGAAGGTGGTGCCCCCCTTCCGTTTGCTGGGCCAGCCCGATCCTGTGGCCGGCGCCCGGCGTCTGGCAGAGCTTCTCAGCGGTACCCAACAGCCCCATCCGGTTGCCATTGGCGGCTCTGTGTCGCTCCTGAGGGATTGGCCTGCAGATGCCCATTGCCTGGCCGTCTACACCTCGCTGCGCCTGGGATCCCTGCTGCAACTCCTCAACGGCAGCAACGACCGGGCCATGGCAGAAGCCCTGTTGGCGGAGCTGGGGGGCAAAACGGCCCTGCTGGAGTACCTGCGGCAGCGATTGGTGGCTCAGCCCATTGCCCGCCTGGATCCCCAAATGGCCCCTGCTGAGCAAGACATCCGCCTTGGAGAAGGAGGGCAAGCACTGTACCTCTCCCCTCGCGCCCTAGCTCATCTCTGGGAACACCTGCTGGATCTCACAGATGGGGATCCGACTCGGATCCTGCCCAGAGCAGGCATCGGCCACAGCACCCTGAGGGCGCGCACCTTGCCCCCAGGTACGACTGCCCAGGTGGGATCCGCTGCGGAGCGGCTGATGCTGATGGGGCAGTTGCCCAATGGCCACAACTTCATCTTGCTCAACCACAGTCCCGATCTGGGCGTTTTGCGCCGGCAACAGGATCAGTTCCTGCAGCAGGTGCTGGCCGTTGGGGAGCCTCTCCGCTGAACTGTGCCCCGCCCTCACCCCCAGCCCCTCTCCCAGAGGGAGAGGGGACAGCATTCAGGACTGAAAAAGGCGGGAATAGAGCTGCTGGTGGGCTTGGCAATCGCGCTCGTTGAGGGGGGCGAAGCTGCTCAGGGCAGGCCAATTGAGAGCAGGATCCCGCCGGACAACCGGCAGGATCTCCTGCTGCACCACGGTCTCAATCGGCTCATACAATTGGGCCAGCAGACTTTGCCCCTCGCTATGCCCCAAAGGCACCAAGCGCACCGCCGCCGAGACCCACCCGGTGAGGGAGGCAAACAAAAAGGCCCGTAGGGTATCTTCCAGCCCAATGCCTGCCTGAGCACAGATCCAGCCGAAGGCCAAGGGATGATGCCACGGCTCCCCCACTGCTTGGGGGACGGAGATTCCCCAGGTGCGTTCTGCCAGTTGAGTCAAACGCTTCCCCAGATCCAAGCTGGCTTGCCGCGGCTCCGCCGCCCAACGGGTGGCTTGCAATTGCCGCTGCAGCTTCTCTACTCCCGACGGGGATCCCGCTTGCGCCAAACGGTGGGCCAGGGCACAGGCTCTGCCCTCAATGGGGGCCAAGCTCATGTGCAAAACCCCCAGCAGATACTGCTGCACCCCGACCCGATCCCGAAGTTGACCCGCCTGAACCGCCGTTTCCAAACCCCACGAGTGGCAATAACCACCAATCGGCAGGGCAGAATCGGTAAGCTGCAGCAAAAGATAGAAAGCGTTGCTCGATCCCCGCGAAGCAAGTTGGGAGAAAGGTTCGCCGCGCATCTTCACGAAGCTTTAGCGGGGGCGGATCAGGCCGTAGCCGCCGTGGTTGCGGACGTAGATGACGTTGATCTCGCCGTTTTCGATATTGCGGAAAACATAGAAGTCGTGATCCACCAGCTCCAACTGGTGCAGCGCTTCTTGAACTGACATGGGAGGCATGGCGAAGTATTTGGTGCGCACCACCTCAGCCGGCAACTCCGGCTGCCGTTCGGTATTAAGCGGATCGGTAACAGGCTGCTGGGACACCGCCCAAGAGGTTTTGGGGGCGTGGCGGGTGCGGTGCACGCCATTGCGTTCTTTGTATTTGCGCAGCTTGCGGGCCAGCTTGTCGGCCACACGATCGATGCTGGCATAGAGATTTTCGCTGCTTTCTTCCGCCCGGATAACGGTGCCATTGGCGTAGACGGTCACTTCGGCAGATTGGCTGGCACTGATACGGGGGTTGCGGGCTACCGATAGATTGACATCAACCTCACTGGTGATCTGGGCAAAATGGCTGACAGCACGCTCAATTTTTTCTTGAACGTAGCTGCGGATGGCGTCGGTAATCTCGACGTTCTTCCCTTGGATCACAAGCTTAGTCATGGAGACTCTCCCAGTTGTATCGGTTTACGCCTAAAGTTAGCGCCTTACCCTCGCAAAGGATCCCTAGAAAACAGCCCCCACCTCAGGCATGATCGCGGCCCGGCAACTTGCGAAAAGGGGCCATGCAAGCGGCACTAACCTCTTGGGTTAAGTCTAAGTTAACACCTCCCCTCGGGTTCCCGACCAGGAGTTAAGAATAAATTTAGGCTGTCTTAACTCTTGATGGCTCGCACACCAGTGCGATTGCTCGGGCAAAGAGGGATCCCTAGAATTCAGAACCCTAAGTTAAGTTAGGTGGAGAAGGTATGAAGCAAAGGGCTGGAGAGAGCAATCTTGCCGGCGAAACTTGAAATACTTTCTTTTGCTAACACTTGAATTCGACTCTGCGGATCGGAGAGGTGAAGGATAGATGGGTAAAACTCTCCCAACAACACTCGCTATTGTCAATACCTAAAAGAGGGAGCCGAGTTGTTCAAGGAAACTCCCATGCAGTCGAGAAAAGCAGCGGCTGCTGAACCGGCACCTTCCCCCAGTCCGAATATCCCTCTATTCTTCCCGTCAATATCCCTCTATTGGGTCATTATACAACCTGGTGTGGGCCGCAGCGGCAGGGGACGCTTTGTCTGGCCGGGGCAGAAACTGACAGAGAAGATGAAGAAGTGCTAACTGAAATTAAGGTTTTTATCAAGATAGAGTTTCTGTGAAGCCATCGTTCCCAGAAGTAGCAGGTCTGAGAAGCTGTTTTTGGCCTCTGGGTTGGTGGCCGGTTCTGCTAGGGTTAAGGCCGGTTTGTGGGCAAGAAGTGGGGTGAACTCGGTGGGCAAAGGGATCCCGTTGCAGGCGGCGGCGCTGTTGGACAGAGCAGAAGCGGCTCTGCAGGAGCGGTTTCAGGCGATGGACCAGGTTCTCAGGGAGAACCTGGCGCGGGTGTTGCGGGCCTTCCACGACCAGCAGGTGGGATCCCACCACTTTGCCGGCGTATCGGGCTACGGCCACGACGACCGGGGGCGAGAGGTGTTGGATCGGGTGTTTGCCCAGATCATGGGCTGTGAGGCGGCGCTGGTGCGGCTGCAGATGGTCTCCGGCACCCATGCCATTGCCTGTGCTTTGTTCGGGGTGCTGCGCCCGGGGGATGAGCTGTTGGCCATCACCGGCCCCCCCTACGACACTCTGGAGGAGGTGATCGGCCTGCGGGGATCGGGGCGGGGATCCCTGCGGGAGTTCGGCGTTACCTATCGCCAGTTGGATCTGCGGAAGGGCGATGTCGATTGGCAGGCTCTGAAAACCGCTCTCAGACCGCAAACCCGCCTGGTGCACATCCAGCGCTCCTGTGGCTACAGTTGGCGGCCCAGCTTCTCCATTGCCCAGATTGCCGAGATGATCCAGATCGTCAAAGCACAAAACCCGGAGGTGGTGGTCTTGGTGGACAATTGCTATGGCGAGTTTGTGGAAACCCAAGAGCCAACCCATGTGGGCGCCGATCTGATCGCCGGATCCCTGATCAAAAATCCAGGCGGCACCCTCGTCCCAGCGGGGGGCTATGTGGCGGGGCGGGCCGAGCTGGTGGAGCAGGCTGCCTGCCGGCTGACGGCGCCGGGGATCGGCTCGGAAGGCGGGGCCACCTTCGATCTCAACCGGCTCCTGTTTCAAGGGTTGTTTTTGGCCCCGCAGATGGTGGCCGAAGCGGTCAAGATTGCCCACCTGGCCGCCCAGGTGTTTCACGATCTGGGCTACCCGGTCTCGCCTCTGCCACAAGCGCCCCGCACCGACATCATTCAGGCCATTCAACTGGGATCCCCGCAGAAGTTGCAGGCTTTTTGCCGCGCCATTCAAAGCAGCTCGCCGGTGGATTCCTACCTCACCCCGATCCCAGAAGTGATGCCCGGCTATGCCGATCCGGTGGTGATGGCGGCAGGCACTTTTGTTGCGGGCAGCAGTGCTGAGCTCTCTGCCGACGGGCCGATGCGGGATCCCTACACCGTCTATTTGCAGGGGGGAACCCATCTTGGCCACGGGCGGCTGGCCCTGGAAGCCGTCTTACAAGCTTGGGATTCCCTGTGAAGTTACCCACCCGCCCCGGCAAACCAATGGATAAAATTGAGGCGTGGTTTTGGCTCATAGGGGCGGGGAGTCTTGTCGATGTTGAGCTTGTGTCGTTCTTTCGCACTTCCCCGCCGCTGGGGATCCTGTTTGGCCCTGAGTCTGGTGGCGCTGGGGCTGTCCAGCAGTTGTCGGTGGTTGGATCTGCTGCAAGAGAGGAGCGCGCAGGTGGGATCCTCCCTTGCTTCTTCTCCCCTGTGGAGAGATGGCCGAACCCTGGCGGGAACCCTCAGCCCTGAAGATCTGAGCAACCCTCAGGATGGCAGCTTTTGGGATGAGATTTCGATTACATCTCAGCCGGGGCAGATCCTGATTGCGGCCCTGGAGAGCGAAGATTTCGATGCTTACCTGGAGCTGGTGGATGGCCAAGGACGGGTGATCGGCTTTGACGATGACTCCGGCCCAGATATAAATGCCTTGTTGGCGGTGCGTCTGCCAGAGGGCGGCACCTACACCCTGCGAGCCACCAGCTTTGAGCCAGAATCCACCGGCAACTACCGGCTGACCTATGTCCTCACCCAGATCGATTGGCAGCAAACTCCATCAGGCCGTCTGCAGGAGGGATCCCTGCAGCACCCCGAGGATGGCAGTTGGATGGACGAATATCCCATTGCCGCTCGCGCCGGCCAGATCCTGATCGCCTCCCTAACCAGCGCCGACTTCGATGCTTTTTTGCAACTGTTGGATCCCAGCGGAGAAGTCGTGGCTTGGGATGACGACCAAGGCGGCGGAACCGATGCTCTGATGATTGCCTTTCTGCCCCGCACCGGCACCTATACCCTGCGGGCCAACACCTATGGGCCAGGAGAAAAAGGGGCTTATGAGCTGCAGTACACCTTACGCTAGCACCCAGGCTCGTCAAGGTTCTTCCTCTTCTGGTGAAGGAGAGCGGGCAGCCTTTACCTTAAGGCCGATAGGGTGATGACCAGATTTTGACGGGAATCGTTATTTTTTCTATAGTTATGCTAAGTAGCGGTGAAAACCTTGCGAATTTTGCGCTCCCCTCTCCCGCTCCAAAGGGGAGGCTACTCATCTATGGCGGTGCAGGGCGCTGCGGAGATGTTTTAGACCGGCTTGAAATGGCTATGGCTAAGGTTAGCAACCTCTGGTTTTCTTCAAGCTTTCTGAACAAGGATGGTCGGCACTTACTGAGGTTTATGGGAAAGCATGACATCTTATCCTAAGTTGTGACGGAGCTGAAATATTGCTCTCACAGGTGAGGTCTTTTTTCTAGAATCAGGTCAATGGCCTAGACCATTCTTTTGCAGCTAGCCCCTATCCCCACAAAATGGATGCCATGACTCCTGAAATGGTACGCCAGTTTTGGTCTTTGGTCAGCGAGATTGGCAGGCCAGATTGGCTCACAAAACGCGATGACGACTTGGTGAATCTGCTTCTGAGCGCCTGCCAGAGAAAACATGTCCTCAGCAGTGTCGATGCCTCGGTGCTCAATCGCTACATCAGCATTCGCTTGCCCTTGATTCGCGATATCCTCGTTGAGTGAACGACTCCCGGCACTCATCTTCGTTGAGTAAACACAATTCACAAATACAGTGCGGGGCTTCCCGCCGATTAAGCTAAACCGAGAGAGGACAAGGCTTTCCCAATCATGCTGACCGCACAAATCACCTTGCTGGTCTATGGAG